>DAOWHD010000016.1 GCA_030641605.1 Thermoplasmata archaeon | reverse complement strand
GTAATATACTCCTTACACCTTCTTAAAGATGCAAAGGAAAGAGGTTCCATAGAAAGACGGTTTGCTTGAGCATAATCTTCTTTTTTTACTGAAGGAATTACCACACTTATGTCTACGTGCTTGGTAACATCGACTTCCAACACGGTCACATCGCGGAATTTATGATTTTCAATACCTCCAAGATAACATGCTACTTCATCGGGTGAGCCAACAGTAGCCGAAAGGCCTATTCTCTGAAAGCCGTGATCTTTTTTGATGGTTAATTCATATAGTCTTTCAAGAGCAACAGCCAGCTGTGCACCTCTTTCATCATGGGCCAATTCATGAACCTCATCGACAACTGTCCACTGAACCTTATGAAGATGTTTTCTAAGTCGTTTTCCAGTAAATAGGATTTGTAGAGTCTCAGGTGTTGTAATAAGCATATCTGGCGGGTTTTTTGACTGGCGAGCACGTTCGCTTTTTGACGTATCTCCATGCCTTACTGCTATATCAATTCCTAACGCATTGCCCCATTCAATAGTTCTACGAAGCATATCTCTGTTCAATGCTCGAAGGGGCGTAATGTAGAGTATTGATATGCCTTTAGCAATATCATCTTGCTCAAAACCATTTTCCTTCTTCTTTAAGAAATCATTAAAAATGGGTAAAAGCGCAGATTCCGTTTTTCCAAGTCCTGTAGGGGCAATTAGAAGAACGTTTTCACCGTTTAGTATATGAGGAATTGCTTTAACCTGAGGTTCAGTGGGTGCCTTGATATTTCTAGATATAAGTAATTTCTGTATTTTTGGATTTAATCTGGAAAAAACCGATTCCATTCTATCGAATGCAATATACTTCCATATTTATTATTTTCTTTTGAAACGATTGCTTTTTAAACTAAGTCATCGCACCAAAAAAGATAACTCCCATACCAAACCACATAATCGACAGTATATAATATCCCGCACTGGTCACTCCAGATATAGCCCCTAGTCCAATAACGATTAATGGCAACAGCACCATTAGAAATGCCAAAAGCGTTTTTCTCATTTCTTGTGTTAGATTTAATTCCATGGGATATCATACCTCCAATCAATCTTCTTTTGTGTTAATAAACATACATTATTTAAGCTTAACCTGATTTTATTGTATGTTTCCCACTTTTCCTAGATAAGATCCATTCAATAGATAAACCTCTGCATTTTCTACATCCATTATTCTCCCAATTGGTCCTGTAACTCCCTCACGATTCGCTGCAATACCTCCACATAGTGGGTTAAAAGCAGGCATTACCAGTATCCTCACATCATTTGAATCCGGATATTTTTCCCGTAGTTTATCTTTGATAAAATTTCCTTTAAGCCAACAAGGCTCAAACATCTTATATCCAAGTCTATCAGTAAGCATTATTGTAGGATGTGTATGACCAATTATAATTTGTTCACATTGCATGACCTCGTTACTTGGCCACCTGTGACCATGCACAAAACCAACATTCTCAAAAACTACCCCATCAGAAGGATGAATGATTATACCATCCGGAGATATTTTTCTTATATTCCCATCATGGTTGCCTGGTACTATATGAACGGTTCCATACGATTGTATTGTTCCAAGGAGATTTTTTACATCTCTTCTTTCCTGTATCGTAGAGGAGGGTATATTGTGTTTTATATCACCCAGTAATACTATTTCCCGTGGCCGGTACTTCTTACAAAGTGAAATTAGATGATTGGTTATATTGCTCGTCTGTGAGGAAGTGTTTAGGCCATATTCCCTCAATTCAGTTTCTATTCCGATGTGCAGATCTGCAATTATGAGTATTTTTTCACTGTCAATAAACAAGGCAGGTTCATTGGTAATCGGCCAGACGGCTAAAGATTTCATTGCTTACCCCATTGGAAAAAAATTACTAGGATTTAGTATCATAAAGATGATGTTCAAAATCAAAACAGCATAAACTGCACAGAAAACCCATATGAAAAGAGCACCTATTCCCGTTCCTATGCCTTTGCCACCCTTTCCAATGCCAACCAGCCGTAATCCAGAATTTACAATGATGCGGATAGGTAAACCCAGTGCTAAAAAGCCAAGCCCCCACAGGCCTAATTCTAAACCAATAAATGCCAAAACAATCAACGAGAGACCTTGACCGAGAAGGGCATCTATTGCACTACTTCCAAACTGAAAGCTTATTCCCCGATCCACCAAAATAAAGGCGACAATCAACGCTACAACATGAAAGATTAAAGCATATCTTTTGAGTTTAGTATCAATCTCTTCATTTACTTCTTTTTTTAGATAGAAACGAAATAGAACATACAAGCCTATTGCCAAAATCCAAACTACAACAAGCAGAAGGGGAAATGCTATTCCATCCTCACTTTCTTTTGCCTGTGGGTTATAAAAATGATCTCCCAAGAAAATTAATTTATAATCTCCAGTTACTTCTGTTTGTACTGTTTGATTTCCTAAAATTGTGATACCGAATTTATCTCCTCTGGCAAAGCCAAAACGTGAAAATGTCTGGAGCGAACCGTCAACAGTAAATGAGTCATTTGTTTTAATAAGAACCATGCCACCGTTGATAATCGAAGATGCCACAGAGATTATTTCATCGAATCCTTGAGTATTGTTAGAAAAACCAGGGATACTTATATTACCTAAACCATCAGATACATCTGGCATCTCTTCAAAAATTGTAGCAATATTGGCATCATCAGATTCCGCAGGAGATATGGACAAGGTCACAGTAAACTGTTTTTCTTCAGAGGATAGAGGAAAGGTATATAATGACGAATTTTGAATGAATGAAAGATTGTCGTCTTCTATGAAGAAAATCTTGCCCTCCAAAGCCCCGTTCCAAAGTTTGCCTCCGTCAGAATCCCTAACAATTATATTACCACTACCCTCAGAGAATTGAAACAGAAGAGATGACTCACCAGAATATTGCATGCTCATCTGAGATTTAGTTAGCATTACTAGGAAGGGCAGGTTGTTTCCTTCCTCAATTTCAAAACTAACCACCGACGAAAGGGCATAATCCGCAACAGACTGCGTAGTAATGCCACTTCCATCGGTCCCAAATATAAAGGGACCTTCTTTGGCAATAATATCTACATTAGAGAAGCTTTTAATACCATTTATGAAATCAATTAAATCTTCCGGCGACATAGATTCAAAATCCAGACTTTGAAGTTCTTGTATATCGACAATGGTGACTTTGCTAACATCCTTGAAAGTACAGGAGTTCAACAAAGGAAAAGCATGAAGATCTTCTAGTAAAGAAAGATTGAAATCAAC
Organism: Thermoplasmata archaeon; assembly: GCA_030641605.1. GTDB lineage: Archaea > Thermoplasmatota > E2 > DHVEG-1 > DHVEG-1 > DAOWHD01. The sequence goes on along the minus strand of DAOWHD010000016.1, from coordinate 9,860 downwards.
TTCTACAGAATAGTTGTTCAAAATATCTTCAAATGATGAGATATTGATCATCGAATCTGTTTTATAAACTGAATCCATAGGATAACCTTGAAAATCTCCTGAAATAGCGGTTTTACCAACAAAAAAAGCCATTGAATCTTGGTCCAATTCTCCTTCCATACGTGCAACTGGTGAAAGTATCTGAGCATTTACTGGAGTGAACATAGTTAAAAACAAAGTTATACATCCCAACACCAACAATTTATTCATACAAAACCCAGATTAACGGTAGATTATAAAAAGGTTTTTTAATTATCTTAGGTAATAGCATCAAATTGTGGATTTGAAGAGAGAGAAAATGTCAATAGATGTTGATGGAATAAAGGATAAAACATTTGAAGAAAATCTTTCCCCTTACCGCTGGATAGTCTTGGCCATTTTTATGGTTGTGGCTTTACTCTCACAGTTATTGTGGCTCACTTTTGCTCCCATCTCTTCAGAAATGTCTAAACTCTTTGGCGTGAGCGCGTTTGATATATCACTCTTATCTTTAGTCTGGCCCCTCGTGTTTGTAATATCTGCAATCCCAGTGGGAATATTTATTGATAAGAAAGGTTTCAAAACGAGTGTGGGAGTAGGAGCAATTATTCTAGCTATTTTTGCCGTGCTCAGGGTTTTTTCGACAGTCTCTAACTACAATTTCACCATCTTACTAGTCTTTCAGAGCGGTGCTGCTATCTGCCAAGCTTTCATTTTTGGTAGTATCACGAAACTTGCAGTATCCTACTTTCCTGAAAATGAACGAGGACTTGCCACGGGATTGGGAACCATCGGTTTATTTCTTGGAATGATGCTTGCACTTGTTCTCACACCAATTTTGTTTTTGTCTTTTGGGGTAACTGGCATGCTTACTATTTATGCCATTATTTCGTGTATTGGAGCTTTTCTTTTCTTAATCCTTGTAAGGGAAAGGAGCTCACCAGATGTTGAAGAGGTAGGTTCAACCTTTACCTTACACGACCTTTGGAGTTTATCCAGATTAAGAGATTTTCTTATACTTGAGTTTGGCTTCTTCGCCTGTGTTGGCGGTTTCACGGCCATTATGACATGGCTTGAGGAGATGCTTCATTCACTCCACGGGATAAGTATGGATCAAGCGGGAATTGCTGGCGGATTACTGGTGATAGGTGGAATTATTGGTTCAATAGTAATACCTGCAATTTCTGATAAAGCAAAAAAAATAAAGCCGTTTATTCTACTAGACCTAGCTATCGGTACCATTACACTCTATATTCTTGGAGTTGTTGGAAGTTTTTTACTCCTTGCAATTATCTGCTTCATAACGGGCTTTTTCTTAATGTCTGCTCTCCCATTAGTTCTAGAACTATCCAGCAGAATCGCAGGGCCAGGAATGGAAGGTAGAGCTTCTTCTTTACTGTGGTTCTTCTCCCAGGTAGGTTCCGTACTTTTAATAGCTATTGTAGATCCAGTCAAGTCAAGATGGGGCAGTTATTACTACCCAATTGTCTTAATTGTGATCCTTTGGGCCGTTGCTTTCTTCTTGTTTATGAGCATAAAAAAAATAGACTATACCTTCAACAGATAGGATAAATTTATTCATACTCTGCCATCAGAAGATAAATATTTTTTCAAAACACAAGGCAATTCTTCAATGATGTCTGTTGCAAGCAACCCATATGATTTTTTATCAAATACATTGTTACCAGCTTCACCATTAAGAAATGCCGCAATTCTTATTGCGTTAAACGGCTCAATGCCTTTGGACAATAACGCTCCGATAATTCCCGCCAACACATCTCCTGTACCGCCTACAGTCATTGCCTCATTATGGATTTTATTGAGTTTTGTTTTTCTACCGTTGCTGAGAACGTCAACATATCCTTTCAAAAATATGGATATGCCCAGTTTTTTGGCCCACTCTTGAACAGTTTTAACCTTACTGTCAATATCTTCGGGTAGCACAATCCCTGTTAATTTTCTAAACTCCTCTTTGTGAGGAGTGACAACAGTCCTCGAGTTTTTTATAGTATCTAATTGTCCTCCAACTGATTTTATCGCATCTGCATCTATAACTAACGGTTTGCCTTGATTGACAGTGATTTCTACAATTTTTATGATTGTTTCTTCTGTCTCCTTTGCATCACCTAAGCCTGGCCCGATAACTATTGCATTACATTTATCCAAAAGTTCTCTAATGGCAGGTACGTCCCCAGGAATCAAAAAATCAGAATTCAAATTTTTAACAATCAGATTAGGAGAAAAAGAGGCTATTACACTACCTACTCTTTTTGGTGTAGCAATATATGCTAAATCTGAACCGGTACGTAATGCAGCAAGACCTGCCAATGCCGGCGCACCAATATATGGCCCCCCACCAACAATCAAAACTCTTCCGTTATCTCCCTTATGCGATTGCCTTTTTGGTCGTGGGTAATACACTGATAGTTCTCCTGGACCCACATAATCAATGGCATCCCTCGGTATTCCTATATCCACCACCTTAATATTGCCACAGTTTTTACTGTTCATCCCTTCTTTTTGATCATGAAATGTAACAGTGAATTTCGGTGTTACAGCAGTGTCTGCTCCAAGACCTGTAGGAACATCAACTGAAAGAATGATTTTATCTTCTGCGGCATTAATTTTTTTAACGATACTAAAGAATGGTTCTCTTGGATCTCCTGATAAACCTATGCCCAGCATGGAATCAAGAATAACATAATTTTCTGAAAGGAGTTCATCTATCTTATCCAGCGAATCTATATCATATATCTTCACTTTTGCATTCTTTAATTTATCAAAATTGTTTCTGGATATTTCTGTCTTTATGTCATTTTCCTTTCCAACCAAAAATAGGTTTACATTATGTTTTTCCATTAAATGCCTGGCAGCTACGAATCCATCTCCCCCATTGTTGCCCGTTCCACAAAAAACAAGGATTTTCTTTTTCCCCGGATCAATCTGGTTTACAAAGTCTGCCACTCCTTTCCCTGCATTCTCCATCAACTTATACGGTGGCGTTCCAAAATACTCTGAGTTTTTATCCGAAACCTTTATTTCCCTACCAGAAATCATACCAAAATGTATAACAACTTACAACATATATATGCTTTGGAATAGAGAGCTGTTTGGAGGATGTGATATATGATGCCCGGACGAATAAATCCAAGGCAAATGAACCAAATGATGAAAAAACTCGGCATTAATGTTAAAGAAATAGAAAATGTAAAAAAGGTGATAATCCAGACCGATAAAAAGGAATACGTTTTTGATGATGCTGAAGTTACAATTATGGATGCCCAGGGACAAAAGACATTTCAAATCTCTGGAAGGCCAAAAGTGATGGATCTGGAGGAAGAAATCCCCAAGGGAGATATTGAGCTCATCGTGGAGCAAACAGGCAAAACTGCTGAAGAAGCGAAAAAAGCCTTGGAAGAAACGAAAGGAGACATTGCTGAGGCAATCATGAAGTTAACAGAATGATAGGCCTTCGGTGAAAAAGAGTTTTTTAATTGCTGCACTAAATTTTCATAAAAATAGCGATGGATATCTAAAAAGATGGAGTATCATATCCAGATAAGGAAAATAAATAATTTTGAGTGTAAAGAACGGTAAGTTTTTGAAACATTTCTTGTTTTGGACTTGTGAATAACAATGAAAATAGATCCTTGGAGCTCAGCTACATACCAAGATTATGCACGACTTCGTGATGAATTCGGAATAGAAGAATTCGATGATGCTTTGTGGAATGATTTGCCAAATCCTCACAAGCTTCTCAGAAGGGGCATCGTATTTGGGCATAGAGGTTTTCAACTTATTCATGACGCAGTAACAAATGATAAACCATGGGCCATCCTCACAGGACTTATGCCCTCAGGAAAAATGCATTTGGGGCATAAAATGGTTATTGATGAAGTAGTATATTATCAGAGCCTGGGAGCAGATATCTTTATCGCAGTGGCAGATATTGAATCATTTGCTACACGAGGTTATACATTAGAAGAAACAAAGGATTTAGCATTGAATGAATACATACAAAACTATATTGCGCTTGGTTTAAAACCTGAGAAATGCCATATTTACTTCCAATCAAAAAATGAGGACGTAAAAGATCTTGCTTACTTACTGGGTAAAAAGGTAAACTGGTCACAGATGGTTGCCACATATGGTTTCAATGGATCGAGTAATATGACACATATCTTTTCGCCATTGATACAAACCGGCGATATAGTTCATGTGCAGCTAGAAAAATTTGGTGGAGTACGACCTGTACTTGTTCCTGTTGGTGTAGATCAAGATCCACATATACGGCTAAGTAGAGATATTGCACAATCCCATCGTTTATACAATGTGACTGCCACTAAAGATGATAAGATAGGGGTTTTCGTAAAAGTCGATGAAAACGTCAACAAATTATTGGACAATGCAGAAAAAGTTCTTGCTAAACTTAATTTCACCAAGTTAAAACGTATTACAGACTACAAAGCAATCTACATCGGAGATGCGGAAGAGACAGATATCCAAAAAATAAACATGGAACTGGCTTACACGGAACCAAAATTTGGAGGATATGGATTCATCCAACCTTCAGCAACGTTTCATCGATTCATGACGGGGCTTACCGGGGGAAAAATGTCATCCTCGAAGCCAGACAGCGCAATTTTTCTTACAGATACTCCAAAGGAAGCTAAAAAGAAAATCATGCATGCAAAAACTGGTGGAGCAATAAGCCTGGAGGAACAGAAAAAGGAAGGTGGGAAACCAGACGAATGTGTAGTATATGAGTTATTTCTATACCATCTGATAGAGGAGGATAAGGAACTGCAGGATATTTATCTGTCATGTAAAAACGGGGAAAGAATGTGCGGCAACTGTAAAAAATACGCTGCACAGCTTATAGAGAAAATGCTGATAGATCTAGAAGAAAAAAGAAAGAAATCAAGGGATAAAATAAAATCATATCTTGCCTAATATTTATCCATAAGAATTGTATAGACCATCATCTGTTGCTATTTTTTCAAATTTTGAATCGATTCTTTTTTGTTTTGTTGAAAACGCATTGTGTATGTTAGTAAAAGAATCCTTTGATGCAGATGCGTGACCTTTCATAGGTATACTGATGCCCATATCTATACCTTCTATTGCTGCGTTGAATATTTTTTGTAAAGACACGCCTTTTTGAATGTTTTTTGAAATTTTCCTGATATCGCCTTGAACTATCCCAAAATTATTAGCGCTTTTTGAAATCTCATTTTCGATGTCCTCATCAACATGTCTTGCAATTTTTCCGCCAATACCTTTTACTTCAAATGGATTTTTTTGATATTCCTTCAACAGATAAATCCCCGTTTTTGGGTTGAATATGTAATAATCGTCGGACAAATGTTCCCTATCTTTCCCAAAAATTGCCTTCCATCCTTTAGGGTATTTCTTTGCATCTTTTACAACATCATTTAAGGTTTCTCTTCTTGATTTTACTTTCACGGATATCCATTAGCGTTATGTGTTTCACTATATAAATATAAATGGTATTTCTTCCAAGCCAATCGAATTTGACGGCATCATCTCGCTCATACGTCAAAAATATTATGAATGTAAGGAGTTAGTAATAAAAAGGGGAAGGGAAAATAGATATCAAAAAAACAGATTAGATGTTGACCCAAAATATTTCTATTTCACTGGGTACCGATTTTTTGTTTTTTGGTTTGTTTTCTTTTTTTGCCATGTTTACGCCGCCTTTTTTGCTTTTAAGGCAAGTGTTCTAGCTCGAATTCCAACAACAAATGATTTGGCAATGAATTCTATTTCCTTGGCCTCTTTGGAGTTTGATACTTGTCCAACAATCATCATCTTTCATCAATCCTCAATACCTATCTTTGTAGGTTTGCTTATTAAGGAATTGTTGTACAACCATTACCAACTATCTTTAACAGTTCTTATCAAAAATTGTTTTAATGTTTCAAGGAAAAAATCTAGTCAAGAAAAGACGATTGTTGCACCCTATCAAAACATTATTTTTCAAAGATATTATCCATCATCCACTGTGCGTCGAAGGGGATTTGATCTTCATATTTCTGACCAATTCCAACAAAAAGCAGAGGCTTCCCAATAGTATAAGCAACGGAAAGTGCGCTTCCGCCTTTAGCATCAGTGTCCACCTTAGTCAAAATAACGCCATCGATACCTACAATTTCATTGAATCGTTTTGCCTGATCCACAGCGTCGTTGCCTGCGAGAGCATCTCCAACAAAAAGAATCAAATCAGGTTTTGCAACACGTTTTATCTTGGCCATCTCATCCATAAGATTGACGTTAGTTTGCATTCTTCCTGCAGTATCTAGCAAAACTACATCTTTGTGTTTCGCTTTTGCATGTTCAATTGCATCATACGCTACAGCAGCCGGGTCCGCGCCAGGCCCATGTTTTATAAGTTTCACACCAACCCTATCTGCATGAATGCCGAGCTGCTCAATAGCACCGGCACGAAATGTGTCACCGGCAGCCATTACGGAGGACATTCCCTGCTTCTTTAATAAAGTAGCAATTTTTGCTATGGACAATGTCTTACCGCTACCATTCACCCCTACAAACATTATTACTACAGGTTTTTCACATTTTTCAATAAAATCCATAAAATCCATTTCACCAGATTTTAAAACATGAGAAATTGCATTGCGAAGTATGTTTTCGATTATTGCGCCGACTTTTGATCTTTCAAATGAAACATGTTTAATTTCTTCCTTAATGTCCTGTTTTATAGATTCAATAACAGAATATGCTACATCAGATTCAAGAAGTCCTATTTCAAGATTCCACAATAAATCGTCAAGTTTTTCTTCACTAATGCCACGAGAGGGTTTTCCACCTTTCTTTACGGTTTTTTCTATGCTTTTTCGCGTCTGTAATGTATGCTGTAACTCTGTTTCAATGCTTTTTTCGATTTGCTTATCGATTTGCTCTTCTCTTTTACGTTTTTCTTTTTTAATTTTATTTTTTCTTGCCAGCCTTTCTGCTCTTCTATCTGCTCGCATTTCCGACTTTGGCTTAGGCAGCTCTTCCTTTACTCCTTCACCAGTTGGTTTCCTGACAATATCTTGTGTTTCTACTGACCCTTCTACCTTTTTTTCAGGCTCAACCGTTTCTATTCCTTTTTCTAGCTCGGCTTGGAGCTCATCCTCAAGTTTATCTTCAAATTTTTTAAGTTTTCTTTTTAAGAATTTAAACATGTTGCATACCTAAAATCTCACTTTTGCTGTTCTGATAAAAGCCGTTCTACTTTATCCGATGCTTTGGCAGCCTCCATCTGTAATTGCTGCGCCATGGACGATATCCTTTCCTCGGTTTGCTGTAAATCATTTATTCGTTTGCCTATTTTCTCGGCCGCTTCGTCAGCTGTTTTTTCAAGTACCACCCCATAGCCCACTTCAAGAAGAACCTTAGATGGATTTTTTGCAGTAGCATCAATAAATGCACCCCCTCCAATCGGAAGTAACATGTCTGCATCCGTTTTCACTTTACTTAATTTCTCCAATGTGAGCTTAGCTTTAGTTTGGTCTGCAATTGCACTTTGCAAATACGAAAACTGTAATTCTAAAGATCTTAACTGCTCCTTATAATATTCAATCATTTCCATATGTTTTTGAAGTTCTTCTTCCCCGGTCATGTCTCTCATCTCGTAGTATGATATCAGCAGCTAATGAGTAAGGTATTATTAATGTATTTCTTTTATGAGCATCCTACAATCTATGGAAAACTGTTTTTTATGAAATGGCATTACTTAGAGCGAAAGGTAATCAACACAAGTTAGAAAATGTTAGTTATAAAGGCAATGGTTTTATATTATCTAATCACATAAAAACTATAGATGAAATTTGCTAGGATTACCATAATAATTGGAATTGTTTTTCTCTTTACCACTTCATCCGTAGGGCATAGCACTTCATTTACATGTTTTAACCAACCACATGATAGCACATCCAATTACGAAGAAACAACAGTATTGGTCACAGGCTTTGGCCCTTTTGACATCTATGACGTCAACCCCTCTCAATTAATCGCAGAGACCCTTAATGGAAAACATATTAATGAAGCGGAATTGGTTGGTATTGTCTTACCAGTGAATTTTGAAGAGTCCGTAAATGTTACTATCCGGGCCATTGAAGATTATGGCCCAGTACTTGTAATAAGCGTTGGTCTTTCACCTAAAGCCCATTCAATAGAAGTGGAGAAAATTGGTGTAAATCTAAAACAAATGCCACGTGATGAACGTGAATGGCTTTTTCCCCATAGGATAGATCCTGATGGCCCTTTCTTTCGTTTGTCATCTATTGATACAAGAGAAGTGGTGCTAGCTCTAAGAGAAGTGGGAATTCCTGCACAGCAGAGTTTTTCTGCTGGAATGTATATATGCAACGCTGTTTTGTATAAAACTCTAGGATATATTGAAGACCACGATCTTCCCAAGAAAGCTGGGTTCATACATGTCCCGCTTTTAATATCTCAAGATCCAAATGGTATGGAATTAGAAACGATGGTCGAGGCAGTCGAAGTATCAATAAAACAGCAGTTTAGATGAAATCAGTATAAAACACGATATCTGTTACAAGATTTATCCTTGCCGTAAAATTTAAGACATGATACTCTATTACACATATGGGGAATCTACTTGTTGAAGAAGGAGTTAGCCGTTGTAGTCATTGTTTTAGTCCTTGGTATAAGTGTGATACCAGGTGTGATTAGCAACAATCCAAGTTTTGGAACTACCATCTATGTTGATGATAACAACACCGAGGGTCCATGGGATGGGTCACAGGAGCACCCATATCAGTTTATTCAAGGTGGAATAAATGCAGCAAATAATGGTGACACGGTTTTTGTGAGTGGTGGATTTTACAATGAACATCTCGTCATTAAGAAAAATGTCCATTTAATCGGGGAGAATAACAATGAAACAATTATTGATGGTGGAGGATGGAGTTATAATACTATTTCTATACTTAATTGCACCTCAGTGAATATATCTGGATTTACCATTCAAGATGGGTTTGATGGAATATTAGTCTCAATGTCTAGGGATGTAATGATAAAAAACAATCTGATTAAAGATAATGTAGCGGGAATTGCAGTAAGATGGAATAGTAATAATAATATAATTTACAACAATGAAATAACAGGAAATAAAAACATAGGTGTCTTAGTAGATTATGTAAAAAAAGACAACAATAATTCTTTTCTTGCTAATAATTTCATCGATAACGGAATGAATGCTGTAGTATATGTTGCTAAGTGTTATTGGAATGATAATTTCTGGGATGATTGGATTGGATTGGAATTTCCATTTTTTAGTTTCTTGCCTTATCAAGTATCTACCATGTGGTTTTTGCTTTTTAATTTCGATTGGCATCCCGCAAAGGAACCATTTGATGTTGGTGAGTGCGTATGAATAAAATAGCTGCCATATTCTTGATTTTTTTATTTTTAATACCAATGATTTCTTTTCCAATACATTCCATTGAATCAGTTCAAAGTAACACCATTTATGTTGATGACGATGCAAGAGGGCTACGTTTAGGAACAGAGAAGCATCCGTTCCGTAGCATTTGGGTTGGTGTTCTAGCGGCAAGAAATGGTGACACTGTCTATGTATATAACGGGTTTTATAAAGAAAATATCGTGGTTAAGAAATCAATAATTCTTCAAGGTGAAGATAAAAATTCAACAGTTATTGACGCTGGCAATGAAGGACCTGTTGTTTTGGTTATTGCCGATTGGGTAAAAATCAGTGGTTTCACAATGCAGAATAGTGGACATAAAAACAATTCTGCAGGAATAAAAGGAAAAACAAAGTTCAGCTCATTTTC
>DAOWHD010000011.1 GCA_030641605.1 Thermoplasmata archaeon | reverse complement strand
TTGATAAACAAAGATTTGGAGGCATTGGCTATTAAGTAGATATACTGATTTTTCAATTGTTGTTGACAACACGAGAAAAAAAATACTGTTCAATTACATCCAGGGGTGCGAAATGCAAGATTGATGATGACTTGTGCATTAATTTCTGCCAATCTCATTATTTTTATTTTGACGATACTTTTTCCTGAAATAACCTCTAGTTTAGGATATAGACCAATTTATCTTTCATTAGAATATTTTCCCCAGATTTATACATTATTTACGTCTATGTTTATTCATGGCGTTCTTGGTCATATTTTTGGTGATATGCTTGTTTTTTTTCTTCATTGGAATTGCATTTGAGCACAGGGTTGCCTGGAGGTAACACAGAATATTGGTAAGTTGCAGTCCATTACAGATGAGAAGCGATTGCTTGATTGAAAATAAGTATCGGAGAGACAAAGATGAATATTGTTAATGTAAATAATGCAAATGTTTCCCAAAATCCTCATAAGGTTGACGCGAGAAAAATATATGATACAAAAAGCGCTCAAGTAGTTCACATAACCTTGAATCCCAGTGAATCTTTGAAAAGACATATAACTCCAGTTGATGTGTTTTTTTATGTGCTTGAAGGAAAAGGAATCGTTGAAATTGAAGATGAACAGAGAGAAGTAGCCCCCGACACACTTGTCGAAAGTCCAAAAAAGGTGCCGCATTGTTGGTGCAGTAAAAGCAATGAGATTCTTAGAATTCTTATTGTTAGAGTGCCAAGGCCAACAGAATCAGCGAGAATCTTATGATTCTGCAAATCTAGCTCATGGCCATATTTCACCAGATGCAAACTGAATATCTATTCTAAAAATAGTTTTTTTACATCTTTGGAGAGGTTGATACTATTTGTTTTGCCGTATTTCTCCAATGAAATAATGCCTTTAATTTTCATATCTTTCAATATTCTGTGGGCTTTTACTTTGCCCATGCCAGGCATTCTGCTGATTTCTGATTGTAACATAGTACCGTTATGTTCAATAATTCTCTTCAAAACCTTGTTTTCATTGTAATTTAAAAATTTTAAGAGAACAGCCCTACAAGAGTTTTCTACATTCTTTGTTTTAGATTGATCATCATTACTATTTGTATTAACAATTTGTGAAATCAGTTTCATATTTTCTTCTAGATGTTTATCTACTTTTTTTGACATAAAGTAGTAGGACATTAGAACAATCACAGCTATTATCGCAGCTGATGCAGCCAATAATGTATAATTCTGAGTCCAGTGTCCTCCCATGCCTTTTCCGGGTCCATCTCCTGGTGAAGTCTCATCGGAATTATCATAGTTGGTATAGTATGATCCAACTACAACGACAATTAAGAGAGTAATGATGATTATGGAAATCAAATATATCCACTTTTTAGGAATTGTTTTCATGGATACTGCTTAAGTATTAATCGTTTTAAACTTTTTTGATTTCAAAATTTGAAACCATATCCTGGGATGGTTTCACCAGCGTTTTATATATGGTTTCAACCAAAGATACTCTTAGGTTTTGTATGAAAAAGCAAGATCATGAGGTAAAAAATATGACAACAATGAAAAATGAACGGCAGTTGCTCGTAATCTGTCAGGAGGTGATAAAAAAATGAGAAAGATACTGATAGTAGGCATATTGACAATTGCATTGATTGCAACAATAGGGCTGGTAAGTGCTGGATACGGATCAGGTGATGGAACCTGTGACGGAGCTAGATCTGAGTTTGTTGACGAAGACGGTGATGGTGTATGCGACAACTTCATCGATGAAGATGGTGACGGTATAAACGATAATTGTGGCGGATACGGTATGCGTAATGGATACCACCATAACGGCGGTGGCGGTTATGGGCCAGGTGATGGGACTGGAAACGGTGGTAATGGGCCTCACGATGGAACAGGGTATGGTCCTGGAAATTGCCAAGAATAGTGATACAAACAATTAATTAAAAACAAGGTTTGAAGTAAGAAAAGACAAGCCTTACTTCCTCTTTCTTTATTTTGATACAATCCACGGGGTTGGTTTCACCAATTTTTTAAATATAGTTTCAGACAAATGGAACAATTAGAAAAAATTGGAGATGAAAAAGTAAATAAAAAAATAATTGTGGCAGTTGCACTTGCTACACACATTCCGTACTCTCTTTGTAAAAAAATCTTTATTTTTTAGGCAAGAAGATATGGTTTCACATAATCATGCCCTAAAACCCTCAATGCTTTCTCTCTGCTAGACCTAAGGTTTTTTAGCTCACATGCTATTGATATGTTTAATTTATGTGGAAACCAATCCATTAAACAACTCCAAATAATAGCAGCTGAAGATATTTGCCTGAGGACATCTACTAATCTGGTAAATAAGGTTTATTTAGATTTTTGCCTTCGTTTTCCCTTTGATGCTCTAAACTCAATCATCCTTTCATGGATCTCTCTTATTCTTCTGTCCATATGGTCTTGATAGACATTGCTCATATTTTGCTCCCCCCAATATCCCCTTCAACTTTTGATGAGAAAGATATTGAATTATGTTAGCTTATCATAGCATGATTAATAAGGTCCTTATAAACTTGCGGACGAATGGTACTTGTCGGCGATATGCAAAGAATGTACCAATATTGCCATACAAACAAAGACTAAGAATTTTCCGCGTTATAATTTGCTTGAAGTCCTGTACCTGTAAGAATTACATTCCAAATTTTGATTCATCCTCTAAAACAGTTTTTGGTAGTAAGATGAGCTTCCCGTTTCCAGTATTTCCAGTATAATGCGTTCTGTTGTTTTGCCAACGCCCTTTAGCGTTTGCAAACTATCTTTCATGGTTGATAGGGGTTCTTTTAATTGCGAAATCGAATAAACAGCATAGCTATAAGGTGATTTTTTTCCTTCCAGCTTTAACAGATAATCGATATGCTCTAGCATCACGATGACTAAATCATTTTCACTTAGTATATCTTCATAGAGGCCAAGTGGAATTCTTCTGGGTATCTTATACTTCTTTGCAAGACTGTTAAATGTTTGATTTATTGAACTGTAATATTCACCTGTTGCCTCACCCCACTTATTTTCCTTATATATATTTTCATATTCTACTAAAAGGTCAGGATAATTCTTTCTAAGCACCTTTAAAAAATAGTCTTTTTGTCTCCCTACTTTTAGTGTCATTCCTCCAAATATAATGAAATCTAAGTTAAGTTCACTTGCCCTTTTGATACTGTCTTCCATAAATTTAGGCGCATCAGTTATAAAGGGAATTACAGGGAGTAAAAACATGCCGCATGCAATACCTTCCTTTTTAAAAAATGCAAGCGTTTCAAGTCTTTCACTTGGAGGCGGAACCCCTGGTTCAAAAATAGCACTTATTTCATCGTTCACTGAAGAAAAACTGAAACTAACAATTGCCCTATTTCGTTTATTTATTTCCTTTAGAATATCTACGTCCCTTTTGACAAGAGTGGATTTTGTAAGTACGTGTACAGGAAAATTGTATCCATGTATCAATTGGAGGGCTTTACGACTTAATTGATATTTCTCTTCAATTGGTTGGTAGCTATCGCCAACACCGCCTCCCAACATAATATAGCTTCGTTTGAATGGGGTACGTTTTCTCCTTGGATTCAACTCTCGACGTAAAACTTCAATTGCATTTACCTTAACAGCAACAGCATTCCCAAACTCACCGTTTACATAGTATCCTTCAGAACGTCCATCACAGTAAACGCAGTTATGGGCACACCCTCTATACAAATTCATTCCATAGTGGGAAAGAAACCAAGAGTCAATTTTTTTATGTTTACGTAAAATAGTCTTTGCTTCAATTTCTCTTAAAGTCAATTATTCAATACATCCTTTTTTGTTTTTATATTTGATAAATTCCCCTTTACGATTGCTGTCTTTTTATCTCTTTTACCACATTTCTTTTCAATAACATATCACTCATATTCTTGGGCAAAGATATGATGTCCCCTGCTCTTAGAGTATACTTCTTTGTATCAGTTCCGATAAATTCAGGTATGTTTTGGGTTACCATTACTATTTGATTGGTATTATCTTTTCTTTCAATTTTACTTTCTTCCTTTTTAGTTTCAACATTTTTGTCATCTTTTCCTCTTTTATCTTTTTGCCCCCCCTCTAAAAGTTGTTCACGTGATTGTATCATTAGTTTAAGAGCCGAGTCAAATAGATTCCTTTCTGCATCGATAAGATTTTTAAGATCTGGTCTACCTCCACGAGCCTTTGAAATTGCTGCAAGTAAAATTTTTTTCTCACGATACTCGTAGATGCTTCTAATAATCTTGTTTGTATTTTGTATTTCATCTATTAGAAGCATTTGCTTCTGAGATTTCAATTCTTTCTCAAGTCTATTATCAAGATTTTTCATGTAGTCTAATAAATCATTGTAAAAATGAGAATCTATTTTTGTCAACATCGGTGATTTTCCTTCCGTCTGCTGGATTTTCCTTAATGTCTTATAGCTAATTTCATCTGTATCCATCTGCGCCTCTATATCTTACATCGCAAAATATGTTAAATAAATTTTGAATGAATTGAAGATGTTTTTCAGCAAAAATAAAGAAACATAACTTGATACTACTTTTTACTATAAACATATGGAATTGGTCTAACAAGATAAAAGGTGAAAAGAAATGTCCATAGTAAAGATCGAGGATGTTGATATCAATTATTACACGTTTGGGAAAGGAAAGCCATTGGTTCTAATAGCCGGTCTTGGAGTGGATAATGTGTGTTGGATTCGGCAAATACCGGCATTTAAAAAATTCTTCAAAGTCATTGTTTTTGACAATAGAGGCATTGGTAAAAGTACAGGAAGTACAGGACAGTATAGCATTAAAATGATGGCCGATGATGTTGAGGGGTTGCTAGAGCATCTTGGCATTCATCAGTCACATATATTGGGCTCTTCTATGGGCGGAATGATAGCACAAGAATTTGCCATTAACTATCCAGAAATGGTTGACAAACTTATGTTATGCTCAACATTTGCCAAACCGCAATATATGGTGGAAAGTATCACTAGAGGCATAAGAGATCTCTTGGAGGGCAATGTAGAGAATATATTTGAGATAAACCCCCATAGGATTGTTTTTGAAAGGCTTTTTAACTTTTTTCTACAGCAATTGTTCACAGAAGAATTCTTAAGAAAAAACAGACAGATGGTAGAGGAGACCTGGCAAAAGTATCTTTCTACTGGTACATATGCTGAGACATTTTTAAAACAGGTAGGGGCGGTTCATAGACATAATACTCTTGATAGACTCAAGCGTATCAAAGCAGAAACTTTGGTGCTGACTGGGACAAAGGATAAACTTGTCCCGCCAGAATGTTCAGATGTTTTAGCAAAAAAAATACCAAAATCAACATTAAGAAAAATTGACGATGTGGGGCATGGTTTCCATTTTGAATTGCCAGATACCTTTAACAAAATCGTTTTAGATTTTCTATTGGCATAACTGGGGCAGTTAACATGCTAACGCATTTTATGAGATATTTGCCAACCTCTTTCCAATCAAAAAGATAGCCAGATATGTAGGTACTTCATTTTCACCTTGCTTAAGATCAAACTTTTCTTCTTTTATTTTCAAATGAACGTTTTGATTTAAGTCAACTTTAACAGGATCATCGGAGAAAACAACTGCATCTCTCAAAGGGTCAAAATCTTTTAACTCATCTAAAGTAATCCCTACTACTTTTAAACCCGTCTTTGCATGTAAGGATGATGGCAACCTAATCAGGCGTTTTACATCGCATGTCACAGGTTCATCTGTTTCTCCTGCGCTCATTAAAACAGCTGTCTTTCTAAGTGCGCTATTGAGGAAAAATTTCCTAATTGTTTTTGACTGATCTAATCTTCCTTCTTTGATTCTTTTTAACCTTTCCTCTGAAAGATCTACTAGCAGTCTTTCAGCTGTATTTTTTTTTACTCCATATTCCTTGAGTTTTTCTATTGGGTCTTCACTCTTTTTTATCTCATCTATTATGTCTATTACTCCTCTGCTTATCCTTCCTCTCCATCCAGGTTCGGTGGGCTTGGGCATTATTAGCGCTTTCTCACTTGGAACAGTTCTTCCTCTTATTTTTATTGTACTTGTAACGTGTTCGCGAAAAAGAATCGAATCTTTCAAATCACGTCCTGTGATGTAATCTACAATTTCTCTTCTTTCGCTACTATCTAGACCAAAGATCTTCGGATCTTTTACATGGCAATGATAGCCTCTGCCTCCACTAAAGTAAAGTTCAATATTTTTTTCATCAAAGCCGAAATCACCCAATAAAAAATCATTTACAAGTTTGTAAAACTCCTCTTTTACTAGTTCTAGCTGCCGTTCATAACTTATTTTATCTGCATTTGGAAGATGATCAGAATCTAAATCAAAAATGAGTTCTGCCCCCATCCAGTTTTTTTCTTGCATGGTCGGTGCATCTGGTGTTTGATAATATGCAGTGGAATAATAGGCATGTGCTGGAGCCCTTTCTGTTAAAAAGTTTTTTAATTTTATTTTTCTGTTAAAGGAAAGATGCCTCATCATCCCCCTGCCACC
>DAOWHD010000001.1 GCA_030641605.1 Thermoplasmata archaeon | reverse complement strand
CAAGAACCTTCGGGTAGTAGTTCAGAAAAACATCACTCAATATGGAATGGAGATACCTATCGATCATGATAAAAATGACACAGCCAATGGGAATTTTAGTGTTATTGCTCCTGCTGGAAACATAACGCTTCAAGTTCGTAGATATCCAGAACTTGGTGCTAGAGCATTTGCAATGAAAAATGTGACTTTCAACAGCGATATGGAGTTAGCACCTATTACAGATGATGAAGCAATGCGCAGAGGTGGAGATTATTATCGTTTTGTTAATATCTCAATTGATCCTGCAAATATCAAAGGATATGTGTATAACAATATGGATAATGAAAGTGCTTTTAACGCATCTGTTGATGAACCATTACCAGATGCAACCGTAATATTGATGGGAATAGATAAGTTAAATCCAAGCAATGGGCAACCTCAGCAATACGATTATAGTATGTATAGGGAATTAACTACCGACGAGACAGGACGTTACAATGCTTCTAACTTAATGCCAGGTTATTATAGGATTATGACTACTGATTCCAATGATTTCCTCATTGAGGATACTCTTATACTTCTCTATTCTGGTAATACGAGTCATAACGTATCCAAGCCAAAACCAGGTGCAGTTGAAGGAACAATTTACTTCGATGAGGATGGCAATGGACGGTACGATACAGGCGAGGAAATGGATAACGCAGATGTTGCACTTCTTTACACGAAACTTACAGGAGAAACGAAAACCGTGGATTCACTGACAACTGATGGAACAGGAGGGTATTCGTTTACATCCTTGGTCCCCGGTGGTTATCAGATAAACGCTACCAAACTTCCAGGCTATGAAATAACACAGGATGTTGTCATTAGGGAAAATGAGACGACAATCTTTAATGTTTCAATATACTATGCCAATGTATCAGTAAGTGGAAATACAGAAAACAAGGATACTGGAACTAATGTCGGAAACATTTCTGCAGTGTTCTTACCAGATGGTTCTGTTGAGAACAATACTGCACAGCAGGCTATGGCTAAGTCTGATCCGACTGGGCAGTATTCGATTAGCCTAGTGCCCGGGTCATATAATGTGACTGTTAATCAGAAAATAAACGAAAGCGGGACAAATGTTACTTACACCTGCGTTGATCAATTGGAGATACAAATTGGAGAAGGAACAAAAACCTTTAACATCTTGATGGCACGATCCGAGGAATAAAACATACTTGGTTAGGAATGCCCGCCTAACCAAATTTTATTTAATATGTGACTAAATACTTTTTATTATGCTTAGTTTGGAAGATGGAAGAAAAGCAGTTCAATTTGCAAGAGATGTTGTAGAGGAATATGTGAAGAATAAAAATACATCGTCGTCTGACATTGGAGAAACATTCGATCAGGAACTAGGTGTTTTTGTAACCCTCCATACTTATCCAGCACACGATCTTAGAGGATGCATAGGAATACCGCAACCGATAATGCCATTAAAAAAAGCAATAGTCGAAGCAGGAAAATCGGCGACTAGAGATCCAAGATTTTCCCCTTTGGTGGAAGGTGAGCTTGACAAAATAATTATTGAGGTTACAGTTTTGACAAAGCCGGAACTGATTGAGGTAAATCAGCCAAAAGAATATCTTTCTGCTATTGAAATTGGAAGAGATGGACTCATTGTAGAACAGGGATTTTATAAGGGGCTGCTTTTACCGCAGGTGCCCGTTGAGCAAGGCTGGGGCAAGGAGGAATTTTTGTCAAATACTTGCATGAAAGCTGGATTATTAATTGATGCATGGTTCGACGATCAAACAAAAATCTATAAATTCAGTGGGCAGATTTTTACAGAGATTGAGCCAAAAGGAAAAATAGAGGAGAAAAATCTTGATGGATCTGACGATTGAAGGAAAAGCATATGTTGACGGAGATTTCCAGGATTGCTGTGTAGGGGTAACTGATGGTAAGATTTCTGCAATCAAAAAAATCCTGAAAGGAGATAAGCATTATAAATTTGGTCATAAACTCATTCTTCCTGCAGGTATAGATCTTCACGTTCACTTCAGAGATCCTGGGATGACGCATAAGGAAGATTTTTCCACAGGGTCGATGGCTGCGGCCTTTGGTGGCATTTCCTGTGTTTTTGATATGCCCAATACCATTCCACAGACAACGAATCCACAGGCCTTATCAGATAAGATTGATCTAGCGAAAAAAAAATCTTTTGTAGATTTTGGTATTTATGCAGGTGTTACCAATGACAACATAAAGCGGATTGCTGATTTAGGAAAGCAATGTAGTGGTTTTAAGATTTATATGGGTAGCACTACAAATTCTTTACAGATTGATACAATTAACTTAAAACAAGCATTCAAAGAGATAGTTTCAACAAATAAACCCGTTTTGATTCATGCCGAAGATGATGCGTGTCTTGATGGGCACAGTATAAAAGAAAACAATCTTGCAGACCATCTTCGTTCCCGCCCTTCTAAATGTGAAGAAAAAGCCATAAGTGACGTGATCGAAGCAACTAGAGGCATAAATTTAAAGGTACATATCTGTCATCTTTCTTCATATGCTGGGCTTGAGTTACTAAAAAACAGAACAGAAAACATCAGTTGCGGCGCCACTCCTCATCATTTGCTGTTTGGTATAGAAAAAAACACGAGAAGCCAAACGCATTACAAAGTAAATCCCCCAATCAGAACGAGTTTTGACAGAGAGGCATTATTTGATGGTATTAGAACTGGCCTGGTCGACATAATTGAATCAGATCATGCCCCGCATACGCTGGAAGAAAAAGATGTCGAATTTGATGATGCGCCATCTGGCATTCCGGGCGTTGAAACGATGTTTCCTCTGTTTTTATATTTGGCTAAAGAAGGAAAACTACCTTTTCAACGGTTGATCCATCTTGTTTGTGAAAAACCTGCTGAGATTCTGGGCATACCAAAAGGTAAATTGGAAGTTGGTAGAGATGCAGATTTTATCGTTGCGGATATCAAGAAAGCCTGTAAAATCAAATCAGAAAATCTTCATTCCAAGTGCGAATGGTCCCCCTTTGAAAACTGGCCGGCGATTTTTCCAACACATATTTTTATCCAGGGAGAAAAGCTTATAGAAGATCAGGAAATGCTGGGAAGAGAAGGATTTGGCAGGTTTGTTGGTGAATAAGACATGTTTGATATGTTACCCGAGTGGTTTCAAATATTTTTTGGATCTATGATACCCTGGATTGAATCGAGGTATGTCATTCCTTATGCAATGTGGGAGTTTCATTGGTACTGGTGGCAGGTTTTTCCTTTGGCCGTACTGGGAAATATGTTGCCTATCCCATTTGTTCTTTTATTCTTCAAATTTGTTGAGAAATTTTTGAGAAGATTTAGATTTTGGACAAAAATTATGGACTGGCTTTTTAAAAGAACTAGAAAAAAAGCAGATGCTAAAATCAGAAAATATGAAACTCTTGGTTTACTTCTATTTGTAGCCATACCTTTGCCTTTCACAGGCGCATGGACGGGCGCTCTGATTGCGTATCTTTTTGATTTAAAGTTTTCTAGGTCATTACTTACAATATTTGTAGGGGTTATTATATCTGCAACTCTTACTACGATACTTTATCTCTACTTAAGAGGCGTCTATCAATGGCTATCGTTATGATTATTGAAAGGGATTGTTTATGGATGAAGAAATAAAGGTATTGGCTCGTAAAACCGTTGATAAAATATATAGAAAGGTTAGAAGAGCAAGATCTACTGAGTTTCACAAGTTTGGGGTTAACACAGGAATTGGTGCGGACGGTACGCCCACAAAATATATTGATAAAATAGCCGAAGATGCCGCGGTAAAGTTTATCAGGAAATCAGATGTAAAGGTAAACATTCTCTCCGAGGAAGCTGGTTTTTTGGATTTTGGTGGGGAGTATACGTTCGTTTTAGATCCAGTCGATGGAACGCGTAACGCATGTAGGGGAATCTCTTTTTATTCTGTTTCTCTTGGAGTGGGGCGATCGACGCTGGATGATGTTGATTTTGGGATAGTACGAAACATCCCCACAGGGGACATTTATATTGCCGAGAAGGGGCATGGTGCTTTTCTCAATAATAAACGTATTCACACTCCTGATTTACCTGCAAAGGAGGTGCTTGCTTCTCTGACCCTCGGTAAAAATTTTGATAAAACTACGCTCTCTCTTGCTAAAAAGTACAAAGTCCGCTCTCTTGGTTCTGCATCGCTTGAAATGTGTATGGTTGCTATTGGTGCTTTGGATTTTTATGTTGTTGGTAAGGAATATCTACGTGTTACGGATATTGCTGCATCAACTCTTGTTGTGAGAGAGGCAGGAGGTATCGTAACAAACATTCTTGGCAAACAGCTAGACATGTCCATTAATTTGGATGATAGAACTAGTGTTATAGCGGCATGTAATGAAGAATTGGTTCATGAGATTATTTCCTGAGGTAAAGGTTTAAAATAGTTAAGATTAATTTCAGTTTTGATGGCTATAGCTGAAAACATTGTTAAGCAAACCAATCGCAAAAAATTGCTAAAGAAAAGGCACTAGCATGTGTAGACATCATTGTCACTGGTACAACACTTGAAAAGGAGAAAAATTTGAAACAAGCTTTAAGCGATATAGTACAGACTGTGGGGCGATAAAATCATATGAGTATCTTGTTGAGCATAGGGGGAGCATCTGGAAGTATTTACGGCGTTCGATTACTCGAAGAGATGATTAAATCTGGCATTGAAGTTTCTTTAGTTGTTTCCAAAGGTGCAAAGAAAATTTTGGAGCACGAAACAGGGTATAAATATGAGGGGTTGAAAAATAAAACAAATATTTGTTATGAAAATGATGATTTGTTTGCAGCCCCTGCCAGCGGTTCTTTTCATTTAGATGGAATGGTAGTTGCACCTTGCAGCATGAAAACCCTTTCTGCTATTGCTAATGGATATGGTGATACACTTACATCTCGGGCCGCAAGTTGTTGCCTAAAAGAAGGAAGAAAATTGGTTCTTGTAATACGTGAGACTCCTTTGGATTTACCAGGAATTAAAAACATGCTAGCTGCCAAAGAAAGTGGAGCAGTAATCCTTCCGGCCATGCCAGGTTTTTATCACCGGCCCAAAACAATTGAAGATATTGTGGACTTTATTGTAGGGAAAATATTGGATCAATTCAACATAAAGCATTCTCTTTTCAAGAGATGGGAATAAGTTGCCAAAAAAAACAAATCGTGTTTTTCCAATTCTGTCAATGCTTGAAATAGATTATTTTTCACATATTTTTACAAAGTTTTTGAAGATTTGTGCCCCGTATTCAGTATGTTCAACCTCTGGATGGAATTGTAGACCATATACTGGTTTCTTCTTATGTCGCATGGCTTGAATTTCGCAGTCTTCGCTTTTAGCCAATTGTTCAAAATCTTTAGGGAGTAATGTCACTTCATCATTATGTGATTCCCATACTATTGATTTTTTAGGAACACCCTCAAAAAGAGAATCCCCCTCTTTTAACAATCTCAACTCCACCTTTCCAAATTCTGGAACTTTCGATGGCTTTGCCTCCCCACCATAATATCTGGCCATGAATTGATGACCTGCACAGATTCCCATAATCGGAAAATCTGCTTTTTCAAGGTATTCTGCACAGTTGCCAAGTTCACTTTTCAATCCTATCCGTGGTGCGCCACCTGATAAAACCAAACCATTTATCTTCTCTTCATCCAGCTCTTTAAAAGAGGTTGTATTGGAAACTATTTTTGTATCAACATCAAGATATTTTAGAGTGCGCCATTCTCTGTGTGTCCACTGCCCTCCGTTGTCTACCACATAGATTTTTACCATCTACTTTTCACTCCCATTCTACAGTTCCTGGCGGTTTATTTGTTACGTCATATACAACACGATTTATCTCATCTCCGAGAGTGTTTGTAATTCGGTTAGAAATTCTGTCGATTACATTGGCTGGGATATTGCTAAAAGAGCAGGTCATTGCATCAATACTCTGCACAGCACGAACTGCTATAACAGCCCCATACGCTCTTTTATCGCCATGAACTCCTACAGATTTTGTAGGGAGGAGAACGGCAAAATATTGCCAGGGCAGTTCCATATTTTCTTTCTCTGCTGCAATTTCTATTTCCTTTTCTACAATATCGCATGCTTCCCTTACAATTTCAGTTCTTTTGGGAGTTGCCTCGCCCAATATTCTAATTGCAAGCCCGGGGCCCGGGAACGGTTGCTTTTCTGAAACACTTAATTTCAAGACTCTTGCAACTTTTCGTACCTCATCTTTATATAAATCTCGAAGCGGCTCTACAAGTTTTAAATTCATATTTTCTGGAAGTCCGCCTACATTATGATGAGATTTTATGGTATCTCTAAGTTCCCCTCCAGATTCTATCCAATCTGGGGCTATGGTTCCTTGCACGAGATATTCTATTTTTTCATCATCGGCAACTTTTTCGAATAATCGAATGAACAGTTCTCCAATTATTTTGCGCTTTTTCTCTGGGTCTCTAACACCTTTTAGAGCTTTGTAATACTTGTCACTTGCATCGATAAACCGATAGTTTAACTCCATCTCTTTCATCAGTTTTTTGATGGTTTCTGGTTCGTTTTTACGCATGTACCCTGTATCAACATTGACGGCAATTAGTTGGTCACCTATCGCCTTATTTACAAGGGCTGCACAAACAGTACTGTCAACACCACCTGAAAAAGCAATCAATGTCCTTCCGGGCACTTCTTCTTTTATTTTTTCAACTGTTTCTTCAATGAAGTTTTCAGCATCAAACATATTTCATCACTACTTTGCTAATGCGTTCTCTCTCATTTTTTCTCTATATTTCTCTAGCTGGGATGAGAGTTTTTTATCTTTTATTGCAAGTATTTCAATTGCAAGAAGTGCTGCATTGTCCCCTCTGTCTAGTCCGACAGCAGCTACTGGTATTCCGGGAGGCATTTGAATGATTGAAAGTATGGAATCTAAATTTATTTTTCCGCTTACAGGAACGCCTATAACCGGTTTTGTAGTATGGGCTGCAATACTGCCAGGTAATGCTGCGGCAAGGCCTGCAATTCCAATGAATACCGCTGCATCGTTTTTTTCAACAATTTCCTTTAGAACCTCTGGAGTTCTATGTGCTGATGCTACATTGATGTCATATTCAATGTCAAATCCATCGAGAATTTTTTTTGCTTTTTCTGCAACGGGCATATCTGATTTCGATCCAAGTATTAACTGAATTTTCATAACCATCAAATCTAGAAATAGATGCCGATTAGTTAATAGTTTCGACATGGATTCTACCTCGTGCCTCCGAATGTAAAAATCTACGAAGGAAAGACAATCCAACAGGAGGGAAATTGGCAAAAGGACTCAGTGGATTTTTGTGTCTTTTAACAAAGGAAACGAGAAGGAATGTTTTTTTATTAAAAAAACCTCCAAAAATATTATTAATTAGCACAGTATTGGAAAGAAGGTAATGGTTAGGGGAATAAGCAATACAAAAATCAAAAAGAAACCGTGGAAAACTCGAATGGAGAGAGATATTATGCTCCATAAAGACATCAAAGAAGCATATCTTCAAAAGGGAAGGGTTATTAGGCGGTACTGTTAGAAATTTGGTTAATAAACCAAAAAAGAAAAAATAGATAGGTTTTGTTGATGAATGAAAAAGGAAATATTAATTCTTTTAGAATTTTTTGTTTTATTTTTTATCTGGCGAGTATTGGTGTTTGCATCTGGAATTGTATTAAATTTCTTTCATTGGAATGATATATTTGATCCGTTCTGGTTAATGATTGTTTTTGCTTTATTATGGCTTGTTGTAGTAGTTATAATTTCGAGGCTAATCCATAAATATTATAATTTTTGATTTCTAAATACTCCCTTATTTTTTTATCTTCATGACTCATATTTTGGAAACAGCCGAAAACTCTCTCCAATATGCTCTGTTTTAAGGCATTATCCTTCTATATTCCCTTCTATAACGGTAATTTACAGTATGGACATAATCGGACTTCTACCCATTTACCATTATCGTAGTAACCAGTTACTATTGGTCCAATATCTAATTCTTTTTTACAATGCTTACACTTTTCCATTAATTTACCTATCTTTCAAATCTACAATTTTATAACCGCCTTTTCAACTATCAAATGATGGTTGTTAGTTTTCTTCTCTGTTTTCTGTCATTGTTTTTTTAACGTTTTTTATAGGCATAGTTTATCTCACTGTTGATTTCCTTGTAAAGTTTCGCTCCCTTCTCAAGTATTTCACGTTTCATCATGACATCAATTGCATCAT
>DAOWHD010000089.1 GCA_030641605.1 Thermoplasmata archaeon | reverse complement strand
TGAAGGTCTGCTCCAACAAAATCTTGCATAAAACAGACGTAGGCGGCGTCAAACTAGGTATCCAAGATATGGGCTCTCTCAAAAAAGAGTTTAAAGAGTTTAAGAAAAAGTTTCCATCAGAGAATCTTCTTGTTGATCAGATGGAAAAAAAAGGTGTCGAGATCATCATTGGACTTGTTCAAGACCCAACATTTGGCCTGTCCATTATGTATGGAATCGGTGGGATTTACACCGAATTATATAGAGATGTGACATTTCGCGTAATTCCAATTGATAGATATGATGCAAAGGAAATGATTGAAGAAATAAGAGGGAAAAAACTGTTGGAAGGGTTTAGAAACATAAAAGCAAACAAACAACTAGTTATAGAACTTCTCCTCAAGGTATCAAAAATTGGTCAAGAATTAATCGAACATGTTGACCAGATGGATTTAAATCCCGTGTTTGTCTACGAGGATGATTTATGCGTCGTTGACGCTAAACTTATACTAAAGTAAGAAAGGTGTTGTAATTATGGTATTAGAAACAGAAGAGTACAAGATTAAAGATATTGGTCTTGCGGATTTTGGTAGAAAAGAAATTGAAATCGCTGAAAAAGAAATGCCAGGACTTATAGCAGTAAGAGAAAAATATGGTCATCAAAAGCCACTGAAAGGTGCAAGAATAATGGGTAGTCTACATATGACCATACAGACCGCTGTTCTAATTGAAACATTGGTAGAACTAGGGGCAGAAATAAGATGGGCAAGCTGCAATATTTTCTCAACACAGGATCATGCTGCCGCTGCAATTGCCAAAACAGGCGTTCCTGTTTTCGCCTGGAAGGGAGAAACTTTGAAGGAATACTGGGAGTGTGCCCAGAAAGCATTAGATTTTGGCGATGGAAAAGGCCCACATCTTCTTGTCGATGATGGAGGGGATGCGACACTTATTGTTCACAAGGGAGTGGAAGTTGAAAAAGATCCATCACTGCTAGATAAGGATTATAGCAATGAAGGTGAAGATTTCAGAGAACTTATAGCTCGTTTAAAGAAAATATATGCAAAGGATTCTACAAGATGGACAAAAATTGCAAAAGGGATAAAAGGAGTTTCAGAAGAGACTACTACAGGAGTACATAGACTATATCATATGATGGAAAATAACACATTATTGTTCCCTGCGTTTAATGTAAACGATTCTGTTACAAAATCTAAATTTGATAATCTTTATGGATGCAGAGAAAGTCTTGCAGATGGAATAAAGAGAGCAACAGATGTCATGGTTGCTGGTAAGACTGTTGTTGTATGCGGCTATGGGGACGTTGGAAAAGGCTGCTGCCAATCAATGAAGGGATTTGGTGCAAGAGTAATTGTCAATGAAATTGATCCCATTTGTGCTTTGCAGGCAGCTATGGAAGGATATGAGGTTAAACCCATCGAAGATTCGCTTGATGAAGGAAATATATTTGTTACTGCCACAGGAAATAAAGATGTGATTACCGCGGAACATATGAAAAAAATGAAAGATCAAGCAATTGTCTGTAATATTGGACATTTTGATAACGAAATTCAAGTAAGCAAGCTTGAGCAAATAGAAGGTATAAGGAAATTAAACATCAAACCACAGGTGGATAAATACATATTCCCAGATGGGCACGAGATATTTATGCTTGCTGAAGGGCGCCTTGTGAATCTTGGCTGTGCAACAGGACATCCAAGCTTTGTCATGAGCAGTTCATTTACTAACCAGTGCCTTGCACAAATGGAGCTTTGGAAAAAAGACCATGAAATTGGTGTTTACATGCTTCCAAAAATACTTGATGAGGAAGTAGCTAGATTACATCTTGACAAGCTTAGCGTCAAACTAACAAGGCTTAGACCAGATCAGGCAGAGTATATTGGTGTAAATGTAGAGGGACCCTACAAATCTGAGCATTACAGATACTAGGAATGAAAATATCATTCTCATTAGTTTGGCGATATGATTTAAGTTTATTTAATTGAAGTTTTATGGAGAGAATATATTAAGCTTCTTGAATCTGTCTTCAATATCTTCAACAGGTTTAAGAGGTAATGTAAACCTAAATGTACTTCCCTTATTCACTCTACTTTCAACATATATATTGCCCCCATGGGCGACTACAATTCCTCGTGAAATGGCAAGACCCAAACCTGCACCACCCATCAGTTTCCTGTCTTTTGCAGAATCAACTTGATAAAATGTATCAAAAATTTTTTCTATCTTATTTTTTGGTATCCCTCTACCAAAATCTTGAATCTCAAATAATATATACTCTCCTTCTTTTTTGATTTGCATATTAATATCTGATTCACAAGGCGAGAATTTTATTGCATTATTTACAAGATTAACTATCACCTGCTTTATTCTCTCCGAATCAATGACAAGGCTTGGTAGACTATCTTCCAGAATCGTATTGATTTTTATCTGTTTTTCGTTTGCAGAAGATTGCATGGTCTCAGCAGTTTCCTTAATCATTTTACCTATGTCAGCATCTTCTGGGAGGAATTTCATGGTTCCAGATTCAAGTCTTGAAACGTCAAGAATGTCCTGAACGAGTTTGTTCAGGCGAGTTATGTTCCGGAGAACTACATCAAGTGCCTTCTTCTGCTTATCAGTAACTTTCCCGAGAGACAGGTCGGATAAAAGTTGGGCATATCCTTTTATTGCAACCATTGGTGTACGTAGTTCATGAGAGGTTACATTTAGGAAATCTGATTTTATGCGATTGAGTCTTTTTAGTTCAGCATTCTGCCTTTTAATTTCTTCCCCTGATCTTTCTTGATCTGTTATATCAAGACCAAGAGTAACAGATCCTATCGGGTTTTTTGTATTATCTAAAATATTGCGAGAGTTCCAAGAAACGGTTCTGATGTTTCCATCCTTGCGTTTGATCAATGTTTTGAAATTTTGAGAAGACACCTCGCCTTCGATATGCGTAACTCCCCTCGTGGTAATGTTTCCTTTATACTGTGCTTCATCTGGACTTAACCAATCCCATATACTATCGCGACCGAGCACCTCTTCACGCAGGTAGCCGGTGATTGTCTCTGCCGCTTTATTCCATATTACAATACTTCCTATTAAATTCATAGCGCTAAGCCAAACATTGGCATTGTCGATAACGCTATCCTGGAATTGGCTGAGTTTACTGATCTCTTCTCTTGCAGTCTTACTTTCGGTAACATCAGAGATCATTATCAGACCTCCAGATATCTTATTTTTACTATTTTTTATTGGTACGGCATGCATTGACCCGGTCCGTTTTTCTCCGCTCTTTGTAGTAAAATCAAGTTCATATGGCAGAGTCTTTTCACTGAATATTACATCCATGGAAAAATCGAAAACATTATTTTTGTATTTATCAGTAAAAAACGGCAACCCAAAGAGACTCTTTCCAATAATTTCCCCTCTTTTGTAACCAAGCCAGTCGTAAATTCTAGCATTTACGTCCAAGACACTTCCTTTGTCATCTATGACCATGATAGTTTCGGGAGATATTTCAAACAACATAATGCTATTTTCAATTGCATTTGTCAATCCACCGATATCATATGATTCGTTGCCTTCAGAATTTTTAAAATTTTCACTATTGTATAACGTAGTTTTGTAGGCATTATCGTTCAAGATTTTTTCAGATCCGTATGTATCTTGGCCTGTGCTCTGAGATCTACTATTAAAATTACCGAGTCTTTCCTGTTTTCTCAGCTCTTCTACTATATCCGGTGCATCTCCCATCATATTGCCTCAGATTTGTCCTTGGTCATACAATTTATGAGAATATTACAGCAGACTGATTCCTCGCTCGCCTATCTCAATGTTATGGGGTTTTAACGTATGTTTTGTACCACGCATTTTTCGTATCGTTAGTTTTCTGCGATCCATTGTTGTATCCAAATCAAGAACTAGAATGCCATCTACTAAAAATTCAGAGATAGAATCTCTTGACAAATCACGAGATCCTTCAGGTATTTCAGTGGTAACCATGGAGGTGCACTTATCTTCCTTTAAAATACTTATAAGATGTCTCAGGTGGAGTCTTGTTGCTTGGGTGGAGTCTATGGGAAAAGTAGTCGTAGTCATAGAGTTTGAAGAAGGTATGACCTCATTTCCATTGTTGACCATCCAAACGGGGGTCTCTGTCAACGGAGACAATGAGTCCATTACAACTCTATCGTATTTTCCTGTTTGTATTTCTTCTTCCATCTCCTTATGGATATTGTTTCTATCAACATCCAGATACATGAATTTCAACTGTTCGTTATCAACAGCAGATTGAAAATTAAAGCCCAATTTTTTTGCCTCATTGAGCAGATTAGGTACTGGTTCGTCGGAGGTTAAGTATAAACAATTTTCTCCATTTTTAATTCCTGCTTCAATATATTGGAAACAAACAATGGTTTTACCGGTGCCAGGGGTTCCAGATACAAGTGTTATACTACCACTTGGAAAACCGCCATTTAATAAATCATCCAGTCCATTAATTCCAGTGCTTACTCTACTATCTCCAGCTTCTACTCTCATTCCCATCCCAAGTTCGTCCATTTTATTTCACATCCTTTAAAAGTTTTCTTTCAACATATTTGTTAGAGCGTCATAAAGTAAATAATAAAATGATATTTAATAATTTCCAAAAATTCAACTGAAAACAAAATATTTGTTTTTGCTTGTATCTAAATCAAGCCGTGTATTGGAAATGAAAAACATAATTTAATGAAGGAAAAGATGCTATGTTGCTTTGCAAAATCGGTTGTTAAAAATGATTACATTGATAGGTACAGGACATGTTTTTGATCTTTCATCTGCACTAACAGAAATTTTTGATGAAAAACTACCTGATGCCATATGCGTAGAGCTAGATAGGCAACGATACAGTGCATTAATGATGAAAAACACGGACCCGGAGGGATATAGAAATGTCAGCAAAAATGTCCCATTCATATACAAGATTCTAGCTCGATTCCAGGCCAACATGGCAAAAGAATATGGAGTGAATGCAGGAGATGAAATGCTCACAGCAGTAAAGTACGCGCAGTCTCATCAAATACCATTAGACTTTATAGACATGAATGCACAGAAATTATTTTCAAACATGTTACGATCCATGTCTCTGTCAGAAAAACTCAAACTCCTTTTATCGGGAGCTGGAGGTCTGTTCATAAGTAAAAGAAAGGTGGAAAGCGAACTGAAAAAAATCGAGAATGAATTTGATAGCTACGTCGAACAAATAGCAGAAAAGTTTCCCACAATCAAAAGAACTCTGATAGATGAGAGAAATAGCTATATGACCAAAAAATTGGTGAAACTATCAGAAGAAAAGCAGAAAATCATAGCGTGCGTCGGCGATGGCCATATCTCTGGCATATCCAAGTTACTGGATCAAGAAAATATTGAATATGAAACTATTAGATTGAGTGAATTACGAAGTATGGGAGTCAAATCTGATACTGCAACGGCATCTTTCTCCATGGAATACAATGAACCGTGACTTGATTTGCCAAATTTTAAAAAAGCCACCCGTATGTTGCCTTGGTATACTGGGCCTGTAGCCTAGCCTGGATTGGGCGATAGCCTCCTAAGCTATAGATCGCGGGTTCGAATCCCGCCAGGTCCGCTTCACTCTCTCGGAGGGATTTTGGTCGAAAGAGCCTATTTTTTGCGTTTTTTGAATCCTCGTGTTATCCCCACCCATTACTTGGAGCTTTAAGGACACGATGAACCCAATCATAAGGAGCAAGTAGATAGTAGTGCTTCGCATCTTTGATGTAACCCATTGTTGTCTCGATTTTGGTGTGACCAAGCCAGTCTCTTACTTCGTATTCATCGAATGCTTTGTACTCAAGTTTGGTTCTGATTAGTCTTGATACTGCTGAGAAATGTCTTGATGAGTAGTTGTAGTATTGTGGGAAAACTGGTTGTATCACTGGTTTTGCTTTTCTGTTGAGTAGTTGTCTTAACGAATCTCTTGTAAATGGTCGTCCATCTGGTTTGAGATAGAGATAGTCTTTACTGTGTTGGTTTTCTACTTTTGGTCTCCAAGCATCTATCCAGTTTTTGAATGATTTCCTTCGTTTGTTGTTCATTATCTCTGTTGGTGAGATGTTTCTGGTGCTATTGTGTTTTTTTGGCTCTGTGATTGTGATGTATCCTCGTTCTATGTTGACATCCTTTGTTTTCATTTCCGCTGGTTCACTTGGAAACCTCCATCCGATGATGAAGTTGTGAGTGAGTATGTACTGGATTAGTGCGTTTTCGTATTGATCTTTTGAATATGTTAGATTTAGGATTTTGTACACCTGATCAGGAAACGGTAATATTCTTGCTTTGTACATCGGTGTTGATGGTGGTCTGTAACTCCATATTTCCATCCCGTATGCTTTCAGGAATGTTCTCATTGTTTTCCATTCATTAGATAGTGCTCCGTTTCCTGAATTCTCAATTTGTTCTCGGTAGTCCATATGTGCAATAAAGTTTTCGTAGGTGGGATTTCTAAAGTTTACTGGAGCTGGATGTGTTTCCATAAAACGAGCCGTTGATAAACGTCTTTCAATGGTACTTTGACTTAGCCGCTGTCTTAGAAAAGCGTGTATTGCTATATCATTAAAAGATGCTGTTTTTGGGTCTAAGACTATTGGGAAATCGGTTCTTTTAATTTTTTTTAGGTCATAATCTAGTTTCACCTTTTTCTCTCCAAACATTGAAGAAGTTAGTTTTTTGGATTTCTGACCTATTATTTGGTTTATTATTTTCCATTCTTGGTTTCTACCTCCATCTAACACATC
>DAOWHD010000052.1 GCA_030641605.1 Thermoplasmata archaeon | reverse complement strand
TTTGTAGCGAAGAATATGCTAAAAAGGTTAATCCAGATAGTTATGTCACAATTGATGGTATGGGACTTTCTAGTTGCACCATTCGTGCTGGCGATCGACTGAACTTCCCAGGTTGGACTGAACGCTATGGTAAAGGGTATCCTGGGATGACAGAATTCGGCGCATGCCGAAATGCAGCCGATCAAGCATATAAGATGGCAGGCATTAAAAATCCGAGGAAGGAAATCGATTTTGGTGAAATACATGATGCTTTTTCCACTTCCGAAGCACAAATTTACAAGGCATTATATCTTGCAGATGAAAGCAATATCGCCCAGTTCCTTCGTGACGAAAGTACACATATGCATGGCGAAATACCTATGAACCCTGGCGGAGGTTTGATGGGTTATGGACATCCTGTCGGGGCCACCGGGATTATGAGTACAATTGAAGGTTTCTATCAGCTGTCAGATCTTATTCCGAAGAAGCATCTTAGTAAAAAAACTGAGGTGCCTGATGCAGAATGTGGGATAATCAATAGCCATGCTGGTACAGGAACAAGTATTTCTAACTTTATTTTAAGGAGGTGCTAAAAATGGGCGGAGAAACAATTATTAAGAGAAAAAAGAAGTTTGCCGAGGTGCCAAATTTCACAGAAAAGAAAAACTATAGGCCTAAAGACGTTAAAGAGACAGGGCTTGCTTTTATTGGCCATGAAATCTCTGAAGATGGAAACACAATGAACCAATTCCTCCATTATGATCAGCTATACACCATTAGACATGGATGGAACAGCAAGTTTTTCAAAGGATTGCTTGAGGGAAAGATCTGGGGAACAAGATGCCCCAAATGCAGCGATACATGGGTACCAGTTCGAACGCACTGCTGGAATCTTGATTGCAACCTTGAAAAAACCGAATGGGTGGAGATGCCACTTACAGCAAAAGTACACACATGGACCATTGCAGGATGGAGTGGCAGATCATCACTAAAAAGATTGCCCATCGTACTGGTTTATGCAGTCATTGGAGATAGCAAAGTGGCCATCGCAAATGAACTTCACGGCATTGATCCATGGGATGCAGAATTTGGTATGCCCCTTAAGATTGTGTTTAAACCAAAAGAAGAGAGAAGTGGCATAGTGACCGATTTTCATTTTGAGCCCACCGATGACTGGGAACCATCACCAATGAACGAAGAGAAGGAACGTATAAAACAGCTTGTTGAACCAGTCTATGAATGGGTTAAAACATTAAAATAGGGTTGGTAAGCTTTAAACACAACTCAATATTTACTCTATTTTGATGGAATATGTTTCAGGAGAAATCTTTACAGCAAATGGTTTTAAAAGAGGATATCTGGGCGTTGAAAATCATAAAATAATGGATCGTGGAAAAAGTAATCCTCCAAAAAAACCAATACACAAAGGGTTGATTGTTCCAACACTTGTAAACGCCCACACACATATCGGCGATTCCTTCATAAGAAAAAGAAACTTAAAGCTTCCAAGAAATGTTGAGGATCTTGTTGCACCACCAGACGGATTGAAGCATAGATTGTTAAAAGAGACTTCTGATCAGGAAATAATAGGCGGGATGAGAGAGTCCATTGATGAAATGACAAAAACAGGCATATCACATTTTTGTGATTTTAGAGAAAATGGATTACAAGGCATAAACCACCTAAAAAAAGCATTAGTAAATTCAAATATTTCACCTATAATTTTGTCGAGACCAAATCAACTAGCATATAACAAAGACGAAGTCGATCTCTTGTTAAAAAACTCCCAGGGAATAGGATTGAGCAGTATAACCGACTGGGAATACTCAGAGATTGAAAAGATTGCAAAGCATACCAAGAAAAGAAAAAAAACGTTTGCAATTCATGCAAGTGAACAAATCAGAGAAGATATCGATCAAATTCTTGATTTAAAGCCAGATTTTTTGATTCATATGAATTGTGCCACAGAATCGGATCTCATTTGCGTTAAAGACAACGACGTTTCTGCTGTTGTGTGTCCCCGTTCAAATGCATTTTTTGGTTTAAAACCAAACATGGAATTAATGAGTAAGATTGGAATTGACATAATGCTTGGAACAGATAATGCAATGTTGAATGCACCCAACATATTAGACGAATTGAACTATGTCAAAAATATGACTGAAGTATTTTCCATTGAACATCTATTAAATATGATAACATACAATCCAAGGAAAGCTTTAAATCTAGATTATAGTATTCTCGACTTCAACTCTCCAGATGAGTTTATAGTATTGGATAAAGAAAACTTAGGGGTATTATATATTTCGGGCAATCAAAGGGAGATATAATATGAAAGTGGAAGAGGTAATGTCAACAGATTTAGTCGTTGGATATGTCCCCGGTGCAGTTAGAGACGTACTGGATAAACTGGCAAAACACAATGTTTCAGGTATGCCTATCTTAAAAAAAGGTACGAAAAATGTCGTAGGCGTTGTCACAAGAGCAGACATATTCAAAAATGCAGATGAAAACCAACTTGCTTTAGTTATGAATGACGACTTTCGGTTTGTAAAAAAAGGTCAAGATGTCAAAGATGCTGCTAAGTTACTGTTTGACAATAGAATACATGGACTACCAGTTATAAACAAGAAGAACAATCTTGTTGGAATTATTAGTCCTAAAAATATAATTAAGAAAACGATGTTAAAAAAGGAAGACAACGTCGATCAGTATTCTTCCAATCTAATTGTTCCAGTGTATGAGGAAACTCCAATAAACATTGTAATGGAGATCATCAATATTACAAATGAAAACGTTCTTCCAATTTTGAATAATGATCTTAAGTTAACAGGCACCATATCTGATGGAGATCTGTTTAAGCTCAGCAGCATACAAGAAGGAATTGCACGGTTAAATATGGGTTTAGGCGATGACGAGGATCAGTGGACATGGGAAGGAATACGTGATACAGTAAGACTATACTATTCAACATCAGAAGTTACTCTACCCTCAATTCCAGTTAAAGAAGTCATGATAACAAATGTGAAAAAGGCGTCAAAAAACACACCAGTATGCGATGTTGCAGACACTATGATTAAAAATCATATTAGCCACATACCCATTGTTGACTCAGACGATAGGCTCATTGGTATGGTCAGCGATATTGACCTAATGGCATGCATACTTTAAATCCCATTAATCGATTCTTGTTAAAAACGTAACCTGGAGAATATTGGTTTCTGCCACTTGATGTTTATGATAAAATTATGATGTTTGCAAAGAGAAGAGGTTTTATTTACCCGTCTTTTGAGATATATGGAGGAGCAGCCGGTTTTTATGACTACGGACCACTGGGTTCTAGACTTAAGCAGAATATAGAGAACCTATGGCGTAGTTTTTACTTATTGAAAGACAACTGTGTCGAAATAAGTACACCAACGATAACACTTCATGAAGTTTTGAAAGCCTCAGGACACGTCAATGAATTTACGGATCTTACAGTTGATTGTAAAAAATGTAAGACATCTTATAAGGTCGAAGGTATCATAGAAGAAGGCAAAAATGTAGAAGATGCGATAAAAAATGGCAAGGTGAAATGTCCTACTTGTGGTGCCATTTTAAAAGATCCATATCCTGTAAACCTTATGCTTTCCACAACTATTGGCATAGGTGAAGGTAGAGCTGCTTTTCTGAGACCTGAGACGGCACAGGGAATATTTACAAATTTTCATCTTCTCTATAGATATGCACGGGAGAAACTGCCGTTTGGAGTAATACAAGTTGGACGAGGTTATCGAAATGAGGTATCACCCAGACAGGGAACAATAAGGATGCGAGAGTTCTCCATGGCTGAGGCTGAAATCTTTTTCGATCCAGAAGATAAAACACACCCTTATTTTGATAGTGTCAAAGACAAAGAATTGTATCTCTTTGATAACGAAAAAGAAATGAAAATATCAATGGAAAAAGCAGTGAAAAACAAGGAAATCAACAATCA
>DAOWHD010000024.1 GCA_030641605.1 Thermoplasmata archaeon | reverse complement strand
CTTTTATCTCTTCCCGAACACGGTTTTCATGCTCTTTGACATCAAGCGCTCGATTTGCGATTTCTTGAGCGATTTCCTGCGGTACGACAACAACACCTGAATCATCACCAATTATCCAATCACCACTCCGCACATCTCGTCCGCCACACTTTATCTCAGCACCAATCTCTCCAAAACCTTTAGGTTCTCCTGCACTAGGCGCAACGTGTCTACTGAAAACCGGGAAGTCCATCTTCACAATATCATCGAGATCTCTAACTGCCCCATCTACAACAACACCGGCAAGTCCCTTCAATTTCGCGCTCCACGTTGCAAGCTCACCCCATACCGCAGTATTCCCGCCATTTACATCAACCACTACAATCCAACCTTCATTAGCCTCATCTATTGCCTCAACTGGCTTTGCCCAATCTCCATCAACCGTTCGTACTGTATACGCTCTGCCAACCATATGAAAACCAAGTCTTATCGGTCGAATACCCTGCATCGCACCCTGCTTATGCATCGCATCAGAAACATTTGGCGCAGATACCATCGAAAATGCCTTCTTCAACTCCGATTTGTCATATTTTCTGAAAAGGGAAGACTTAACAGATTTTTCTTCAGTTATCGCCTTTTTTATCTGTTTTGTAGCCTTGGTAACATCTTTTGCCTTGGTTATTGCTCCACCGACAATAACTATGCTTGCACCAGCTTTAACCGCATCTGAAGCAGTCTCACTATTGATTCCACCAGCAACAGCGACCGGTATCTCAGTCTTTTTAGCAATTGATTCAAGAACCTCAACTGGCTTTTTTCCCACCATCTGTTCGTCAATGCCTATATGAACACATAAAAAATCAACACCAAGTTTTTCTAGTTCCTTCGCACGAGTTATCTTATCTTTGACACAAATTAGATCGGCCATAATTTTTGAACCGTATTTTCTTGCAGATTTCAATGCATCAGCTATTGTACTATTATCAGATGCTGCAAGCACACATACAACGTCTGCACCTGCCTTTGTTGCCATCTCAACTTCAAGTGCCCCAGTATCCATTATCTTCATGTCAGCAACAATTGTTCTATCTGAAAATGTTTGTTTGAGCTTTCTTACTATTTCCATTCCCTCGCTTTTTATTAAAGGCGTTCCTGCCTCTAACCAACAATCTCTATCCCCTTTTACCGAATCTTTAGCAATAGACAGTGCTCTATGAGCATTGAGTAAATCCAATGCAACTTGGAGAATAACTTCTTTCATATGAACATGAATAAAAACTATCTATTTAAAAAACTAAGGGCGTAAAAAGAAAAATTTATACCGAACGTGCCAATATTTCATTTTGGAGTATCATATGAAATCAAAGGAAAATTCCGAATTTCACAAGAGATCAAAAGATGAGCTAAATAATTTTATTAAAAAACTAGAGCTACAAGCATTAGAAACAGCAGAAGAAAGAATACCTCTATACCTCAAAGTAGGTCTTAAAGATGCGGAAAGTATTTTGGATGTAGGTTGTGGCTCAGGAACTGTAACAAGAGATATAGCTCGCCTTACAAAAGGTAAAGTCGTTGGAATTGACGGCTCAGAGGATATGATAAAAGTAGCCAGAGACATCCTTAAAGATTACAAAAACGTTGAATTGCATGTGGGTGGTGCAGAATCTCTCCCATTTGATGATAATATGTTTGATGTTGTAACCTGTAACCTCTTACTAATGTGGGCAGATAATCCTCAGCAAGTTGTAAATGAAATGGCTCGTGTTGTAAAGTCAGGTGGAAAAGTTCTTGCATCACTTGAACCGGATTATGGAGGTAAACTACATTTTCCTGAAAATCCAAAGGTCGATCCAATATTTGCTGGGAAAGCAATCAAAGAAAAGGGTGGCGATCCGCACATTGGCAGGAAACTTCGCCTCCTGTTTGTAAGAGCAGGCCTTGAAACAAAAATTGGAATTGGAAACAACCGCATATGGAGTTGTGAGGAGAATAAATCTTACTACCTGCATGCACGAGATTTCTACGTAAAGGCACTAAAAGATGCAGGAGTTTCTGAAAAAGAAATCGACAAATGGGAGTACGAATATCTTAAATCTCTTGATGAGGGAGTACAACTAAATTTCTTCCCACAGTTTTATGCAATAGGCAGAAAAACAGAGGATTTATAACCAAATCTAAATTTTCCATGTTGAGTAAAAAAATGACTGCAAAGATTGTTGATGGGAGAAAGATAGCAGAGAACATCCGCAAAAAAACTGCTGAAGAAGTAGAATATCTGAAATCGAAATATAAAATCACGCCGAATATAACTACAATTAAAATCGGTGAAGATTCTTCATCAGAGCTTTATCTTAGATTAAGAGATAACGCCTGCAAAAAGGCAGGCATAATGTCAAGTCACCTAGAGTTTTCAAAGGATGTTTCCGAAGGGAAAATTCTCCAATCTATAGATGAATTAAACTCAAATAAAGATGTTCACGGCATTCTAATACAGTTTCCCATACCTAAGCACATTTCCTCAAACAAATTGATGAGTGCAATAGCTCCCAAAAAAGATGTAGAGGGATTTAATCCATACAATATGGGTAAAGCTCTCATCGGAGATGAACGTATTGTTCCTTGTACCCCCCTTGCAGTATTAACTATCTTGGAGCACGAGAAGATAAATCTTAAAGGAAAGGAAATAGTTATTGTCAACCACAGTACTGTTGTGGGAAAGCCGCTAGCTGCTCTTTTTCTCAATAGAAACGCCACTGTTTCTGTATGCCATGTTTTCACCAAAGACGTAAAACAACATACGTCCAAAGCAGATATTATCATCACAGCGACAGGTTTACCAGGGTTTATAACAGAGGATTATGTGAAGAATGGTGCATTTGTAATAGATGTCGGAATTGCAGAAACAGAAGATGGCATACACGGGGATGTAAATTTTGATTCTGTGAAAGAAAAAGCAGGGAAGATTACTCCAGTACCTGGTGGCGTAGGACCTGTAACAGTAGCATGTTCTTTGAAAAATATGTTAAAGACATACAAAAATTGTGTAGAGGAAAAATAAGGATGAACCGGCATCACTTACTGCCGCTAGTGTTTTTTATTTCTGGGATTGTTTTCTTTTCATTGGGCATATTAACTGGAGAGATTGAAATTGGTGTTGTTTTAATATTTCCATTTATAGTTGGTTCAGGAGTATATGCTTTTCTAGGTTTCATCTCAATGTTTATTGCCATCATATTGTTTATGATTGGATTTTCAAGTAAGTTTCCCCTAGGAGATCTGAACCGCTATAAAGAGAATGCAAATCAAACACGTAAAGAAACATCTGTAAAGAGTGGAGGGGTTATTCTCATTGGCCCCATTCCCATTGTTTTTGGATCAAATTGGAAAATAGCGATTATAATGCTTATTTTAGCGATAGTACTCATAATCGCCTCTTTTTTTGTTTTTAAAACGATTTAATACCTGAATTCTAAACAAACCGATGATTCAGAATTGCAGAAAAATTATCTTAGCCTTCTCCCTAAAGCAGAAGGCACTATTTCATATTATCAAACCCAAGCGGAAATGAATTATACATAACTTGTATATTACCGGTTTTCGATTTACAAATATTAAACAAATAATAGCCAGGTATTCTCAAACTTCACTTTTGCTAAATAGATAGCTTCCTGCACCCATCATAATAATGCACATCACTACAACAACCAAAAGATCCAACAAAGGATGATTTACAGTAGCCACATTAACTACTAGACTGCCACGCAGACCATCAACCATATAAAATAATGGATTAAATATGGCTATTGTTTTCATAGTTGGGTTGGCAGTAACAGGGAAAAATGCCGATGATAAAAACAAAAGAGGCATAATTAGAAGACTCATTATGAGCTGAAAACCTTGAAAATCCTCCATTTTTGAAGCAATTACGAGTCCAAATCCAACTGCCGTGAAAGCTATAAGGATCATAAAAACCAAGGTTAACAATAAGCCAAAAACTCCAGATATCTCAACACCAAGGCCTAGCGCAATTAGCAAAATTATAACTCCCTGAATTAATGCCACTGTCGCACCGCCAAGTGTACGTCCAATGATGATTGAAAAACGGCTAATTGGGGCTACTAAGACTTCCTGTAAAAATCCAAATTGTTTATCCCATAATACCGAAATACCAGTAAACATTGAAGAAAACAAAATTGCCATTGTGACAATACCGGGTGCAAGAAAAGACAAGTAATCATTTACACCTTCAAATGTTGCAACCCTAAAACCGGATCCTAGTATAAGAAGAAAAAACAAAGGCTGAACAATAGTTGAAACAAGTCTACTTTTAGAGCGGATAAAACGTTTCATCTGACGTAGCCACATAACATAGATGGCCTGAAATTCTGCAGCCTTCATAACTTATCCCATCCTGCTACGAAATCTAGGAGGAATCTTTATATCCGCCGTCTCTTGGTTGCGAATAGTTCTGCCAGTAAAATGAAGAAATACATCATCAAGAGTTGGCTTTCTCACACTAATCGATTTAATCTGGATATTTTGGGATTGGGATATTTCAATTATAACGGGGATTTTCTCATCGCCCTTTTCAACACCTAGCGTTAAAAGAGATTCGTGCCGTTCAATATTTTCAATCCAATCTTCCTTTTCCAACCTTTTAATTAGACCATCTAAATCTGAACACGAGAGAGTTATAACATCGTTCCCTACAGAATTTTTTAGGTTTTCAATGGAATCAATAACGAGAATTTTACCATGATCAATAATACCCACTCTATCACACAGATAATCGGCTTCATCCATGTAATGTGTCGTCAAAAAAATGGTGGTTCCTTCCTCTTTATTCATTTTCTTTATGTATTCCCAAATTGCCCTTCTTGTCTGTGCATCTAGGCCAAGTGTAGGCTCATCTAAAAACAAAACATTTGGATAATGCATCAGACCCCTTGCTATCTCCAGTCTTCTTTTCATTCCGCCCGAATAGTTTTTCACAAACACATCTCTTTTATCTTCGAGATCAACAAGGTGCAAAACATCCTCTATTCTGGTCTTTCTTTTATTCCTACCAATGCCATACATCCTTGCATGGTAGTCAAGGTTTTCTCCTCCTGTGAGTTCTGTATCCAGAGCAGGTTCTTGAAAAACAACTCCAATATTTTTTCTTACCTTGTCTCTATCCTTAACGATATTAAAATCAGAAATTTTCGCAGAACCATTTGTCGGGTGTAACAGAGTCGTTAGCATCTTTATTGTTGTAGTTTTACCTGCCCCATTTGGTCCAAGAAATCCAAAGATTTCCCCTTTTTTTACAGAGAACGATATATTATCGACTGCAGTGAGATCGTTAAATTTTTTTGTAAGGTTATCGGTTTTTATTATATCCAAACTCTTCGTCTCCTCTGGCTCACAATATTAACTTGTTAATAAAACTATCCAAACGCTACTGTTAAACACAAGGATAACAAAGATTTTTATCCATTGACGTGATGGCACTTTTAAATGCCCTTCTACTCTGAAATTATTGATCTTATTCTCTCCAAAAAGATTCAGTCTAAAGAAGAGCTACATAAAGCCAAGATTAAACTATGCAAAAAATACAAGATCGATAACATCCCCAAAGACAGCGAGATACTGGCTCATCTGCCCTCTGATTTTTCGGAAGTAAAAAGAGAAACAGCTGTTGCCGTTCTTCGCAAAAAACCTATGAGAACAATATCTGGTGTTGCAATTGTGGCAGTGATGACTTCACCTGAAAAATGCCCCCATGGAAAATGCATCCCTTGTCCGGGAGGTCCTGAAAACAATACTCCTCAAAGTTATACAGGACACGAACCAGCGGCCATGCGGGCGATAATAAATGATTTTGATCCATTTATGCAAACAAAAAGTAGGATTGAGCAGTTGAATGCAATTGGTCATTCCACAGATAAAATCGACCTTATCTTGATGGGGGGAACATTCACAGCTAGACTACCTAGTTATCAGAAATGGTTCGTCAAAAGATGTTTCGATGCGTTAAACAAAAAACATTCTTCTTCATTGGAATCGGCGAAAAAGAAAAACGAAAGCGCACCATCACGTTGCATAGGACTTACTGTTGAAACCCGTCCAGATTGGTTTAGATTGCAACACGCCGATCAAGCATTGGACCTTGGTGCAACTCGCATTGAACTTGGCGTACAGACAGCATTTGACGATGTTTTGTATAATATGAATCGTGGACATACGGTCACGGATTCTATATCTGCCACCCGCATTGCAAAAGACTGCGGGTTTAAAATATGCTACCACATGATGCCAGGCCTACCTGGTTCAGATACAAAACGTGATATCGATTCTTTTAAAACAATTTTTGAAAATCCAGATTTTAAACCTGATATGATTAAAATCTATCCAACATTAGTAATCAAAGGAACCAGACTCTATGATATGTGGAAATCTGGCGAATATGAACCGTTA
The DNA here is from genome assembly GCA_030641605.1 of Thermoplasmata archaeon. GTDB lineage: Archaea > Thermoplasmatota > E2 > DHVEG-1 > DHVEG-1 > DAOWHD01. The sequence continues at coordinate 2,553 of DAOWHD010000024.1, read as the reverse complement.
AGCAACACAGAAGCATCAAAGAGTATAGCAAAGATGAAAGAATATGTTCCAGAATGGGTCCGCATACAAAGAATTCAACGAGATGTCCCCTCACCATATATCGAGGCAGGCGTTGACAAAAGCAATTTACGTCAAATGGTAGAAGTTGAGATGAGAAAACATGGCAAGGCCTGCAGATGCATTAGATGCAGGGAAATCGGCCACAAATCTCTAAAGGAAAAAATAGAGATTGATGAAGACAATATTGGTTTTGATATCTATCATTATGATGCAAGCAACGGAGAAGAGATATTCATTTCTCTCGTGGATCAAAAAAACGATGGAATTATTGGTTATCTCAGATTGCGCAATGTTGCTCAACCTCATCGTCGTGAGCTTCTAAGAACTCCTTGTATGATAATAAGGGAGCTAAAAGTGGTGGGAAGAGAGCTTCCTCTCGGGAAGAAGGGAAAAAAGGGTTGGCAACATAAAGGATTTGGAAAAGAGCTTATTGGAGAAGCAGAACGTATATGCCTTGAGGAGTTTGATAAAAAACAGTTGTTCGTCCTAAGCGGTGTTGGGGTTAAAGAATACTATAGATCCCTTGGTTTTAGAGATGATGGAGCATATCTCCACAAGGAGCTATAAACATTTGAATTTGTTGCTTAGGGAAATTAGAAAAAGCTAGTCTGAAAAATATATATTTTTATATATGTTCAAACAGAGAACGTAAACTTAGAGTTGTATCGTAGTTAGTCTTGATGGTTACATTTCAACCTTTACTTACTTTATCTAATGCCTTTTTAGCAAGGGCAAGGGCATCTTCATAACTTGCAATTTTTACCTTTTCTGATACACCTTCAGTTTCTTCAAACGTATCTAGGCGTTCTGGCAACGTTGACGCAGAATGTTGCTTCTCCTCTTCTTGAATATCTGTCACCAAGGTCTGAAGTTTTCCAAGTCGTTCCTCTTCTTTCAACTCTCTAACAATATCTGGCTCATCCAACATAGGAGGGTACTCCATATCTAATGTAATACTATCTGGTTCCTCTTCACCCATATAGAAAAAATCCACTTCATCTTTTATCATATCCTCCAAACCCTTTTCATGAAATAAGTCCACAGATTTCTTCTTATGCACTTTTCTCCTGTAAGAACCCATCTTCTTCTCTCTCGACCGAAAATACAAAATACATCGTTCCTTAAAAAGGTAACTTTATAATTCATTTTTTTGACCAATCATTGTCGTAAGACTATAATAACATGTACTGTTTTGGAAGTTTTGTATGAAAATCCAAACACAATGTGTACCTTGCCTATTGAAACGTATTATCTTTGAAGCAGAACAAAGCACCAAGGATACTAGAACAAAGACCAGGACAATACGTAATGCATGTATGGCCCTTTCTGAATTGTATGACCCTACTAAATGTAGTGCAACAATTGCAACAAAAGTACACAAACTTGTGTATGAAACCCTTGGTGACAACGACCCATACAAAGAGTTAAAACATCAGAGCAACAAAGTTGCAATATCACTTATTCCACAAGTTGAGAAACTCATAAAGGAATCCGAGGACCCATTAAAGACGAGTATAATATGTTCAATCGCTGGAAATAATATGGATTTTGGAATTGATGGCGCCAGCTCCCATCCTGATATGCTCAATGAGGTTTTTGAAAGAACAATATCTGAGGGGCTTGGTTATGACAATACAGAAAGAGTGAAGGATTTATTAAAAAAATCAAGAAACGTACTGTTATTTACAGACAATTGTGGTGAAATTGTTTTTGATAAAATATTGTGCCGGGAGCTAAAAAAGTACAATCCAGATATTGCTTTAACGCTTGTTGTGAAGGGCGAACCCATACTTAGCGATGCTACACTAGAAGACGCAAAGGAATTGAATTTCAAAGACGTAGTTGATGAAATTCTTACGACGGGTTGTTTTGCCGTTGGTGTTGACTTTGAAAAACTTCCATCGAATCTTAAAGAAGCATTAAAACAGACCGATTTGATAATTTGCAAAGGAATGGCCAATTACGAATCTTTTTCAGAAACAAATTACCGCCCGGTTGCATATCTATTAAGAACAAAATGTGATGCTATTGCAAGTTCGATGAAGCTACCCCTCAACATTAATACGGTAAAGCTGTATGAATGAAAAATTATTTTGCCATCATCGCTCTTAACCAATCAACAACATTTTCTGCATGATCGGCAATATCATCTACCCAGTCAGCAATCTTTAACAGATGATAGACATCCATAGGATCAAGTTTCTTCTCAAGCTTATAAATGCCCCGATTCATCTCAATTTTCTTCCTATCTGCTTCCCACTCCAAACGATGAACTTTGTAGATGAACTCCTTGGCTTGCCCCCTATCACGTTTTACAAATCTTGTCTCGACTAGAGCCTTAGTGTTCTCAACAGCATCTTCCATGGCACCTACTGTCTTAATAACCAACTTTGCATGCTCGATGAATACTTCCTGCAGTTTTTTTGGAATTTTAGTATGGCGCATATCAAGCATAAATGCAATGTTTTCCGCGCGATCAAGAATTTTATCCTG
>DAOWHD010000043.1 GCA_030641605.1 Thermoplasmata archaeon | reverse complement strand
TTTTCAGAAATATGCATAGCTGATATAAGTGAAGTCAGGGGAAAGGAAATAAGTAACAAATACGAAAATGTAAATTATATTCATCTTGATGCTACAGATAAAAAAAGTGTAATCAAAAGTCTTAAAGATACAGATGTTGCCATAAACTGTATTGGACCATTTTACAAATTCGCACCACCAATCATGGAAGCGGCCATAGAATGTGGCATAGATATCATAGATATTTGTGATGATTACGATATGACCCAAACATTAATCGATAAATACCACGAAAAAGCGGTCAACGCAGGAGTGACAAGTGTAGTGGGACTCGGAGCAAGTCCAGGGATTACCAATATAATGGTTGCATTAGCAGCGAAAAATCTCACCTCAGTCAAAGACATAGGCATATACGTAGTACGAGGCATCAAGGAGGAAGCAGGCAGTGCAATTCCTTATCACATGATGCACTGTTGGCTTGGTAAAATTCCTATATATCAAAACGGCGAATTCAAAATGGTAAATGGTCTAACAGATGGAGAAGAATATGTAACATTTCCAGAGCCGTTCGGACAGGCACCAGTCTATTATTTTGGGCATCCAGAAAGTGTCACACTCCCTAGATATATTGACGGGGTTGAAAACGTTGCCTGCAAGGGATCATTTTTCCCACCAGAATTTAGACAGGCACTGATTCAAATACAAGCCCTTGGTTTAACATCAGAAGAATCTATAGATGTAAAGGGAAATAAAATCAAACCAGTCGATTTTTTAGCAGGGTACCTGAACTCGCTAGGAGAAAAAATCAGTGCTACAACCTCCAACATTCCAACTGGGGGATCAGTCATGGTAAAGGTATCAGGTGAAAAAGATGGAGACCCAAAGACTTTTCAATTTGCTGGAACGTCCCGAATGCGTGAAGGAACTGCCACACCTGCATCAATTGGAGCAGAAATGATAGCTCAAGGAGAAATTAAATCACCAGGTGTGCAAGCCCCTGAAGCATGTGTTCCACCAGAAGTGTTCATAGGAAAACTCATTCAAGAAGAAAGTTTTGGAGACACCTGGATAACAGTTAAACAAAAAATAACAGGATTAGATATGTTTTCGTGATCCAATGGAGCCGATATTCCCCTTTGAACCTGTACTCGTTTTCGCAAGTCTAGCTATCTTTCTATTAGTCGGAATCATTCTAAGAGCCAAAATTAGGATCTTACAACATTAGTTTAACTGGCATGCTTCTAGTAAACGCCCCCATATTATGGAATTGAGTTCACGGTTCTAATTTTCTTGGCCATTATGATACTGGCATTATTTCTCCTTAGACTGCTTAAGTTATGCGGTAAACCCCAATTCTAAATTTAATCAGGTATGAGTTTGAAAAACAATAACAGATGGAAATCACCAGTACGATATACAGCATAATGGCAAAACAAAAAATATAAGTCTCCCAAATCTCAAATGGGAATTTGTACACCCAACAAAAGGCCATCAGATAACTAGACAAGATTATTTATTGAGAACTTCATCAATTCTTTCTTTTAGATTTTTGATTTCGAAAGGTTTTTCGATATAATCTTCGCCCAAAAAGCCACCGGCATTTTTTGCAACACTGTCTGTTCTTGCTGTTAAAAAAACTATCGGTATGTTTTTCCAGGACATATTTTCCTTTATCCTATCAAAGGTTTTCCATCCACTCATCTCTGGCATCATGATGTCTAACAATATGATATCAGGAGCCTCGGTTTCCAAAAGTTCAAGGCATTCCTTGCCACTTCCCGCACCTACGACAGTATAATCCTTTGTGAATTCCTCCAATCCATTTTTAACAGAAAAAATTACATCTGGGTTATCATCCACAACTAACACTTTTTTTACCATCTTTACACCTGTCACCCACATATACCATATACATTACTTCCTTAATTTACTTTTTTATTGAACCATTCATCAGCAAAGCAGGATTTTGTGCCCTTTCAAAACCAAGGGATTTCATCTTCTATTGTTTTGCAATTGCATAGCGACAAGCATTCCATCATTGCTACTAGTCATCTAAATCCCAATTGAGTTAAAATCTTCTTTGCGAGCGGCTAAACTGTCTGTAGAAAAATCCTTAAAATTGGGTGATATGAACTCCTTCAATCTTTTGATTGCATGGATCTTATCCCTATCACCAATCTTGGCCTGCTCAACACCTGATCTGATAATCTCTGCCGATTCATCCATTGCTTTTCGGTCCACTGGAAAAGGTACGCCGTCTTTTCCCCCTACTGTGAAACTATATTTTATGGGATCCTGCCACGACGGTTTATCTCCATAAATAAGATCTGAAATGAGTGCAAGTGCTCTAACAGTATTTGGACCAACCCCCTTCATCGCAATTAACTCTTCATAATTTCTAGGCTGAAAATCATATATTTCTTTCATTTTGTTCCAATTAATACTTCTGGGCATATCCAGATGCACAATTGGTTCCCTTTTCTTTTCGGGATTCATCCAATTATCCAACGTTCTCTGATTATGATGCCTTGTCAACGTTGCCCAATCAGTTTTGAGATGAACTGGATTATCATTAGCAATATCGACACATGTCTTCTGGGCGGGCTCACTTTGCCTGGTAGCCATATCTAGCACAGATTCTTGACGTTTCTCTCCCATTATCGAGTTATTTGGATCACAGACAAAACCATCTACTCGCTCAGAAAGCCAATGATAACGTCGAGCATACTTAGTCTCAGAATTCATCCCCTGCTGAATGACGCCCCATAAACCATCTTCAGAAAACAAAAAAACATGGTGATACAAATTATGGCCATCCTGTATTGCTGTGTTATCAACTTTTGCAGCCATTCGACTGGAATATTTCAGCTCATCAATTTTTGCCGTAGAAAAGTTATACATTTCTCCGATTTCTTCAATTTGCTGAGGTGTTCTTCTCGACGCTTTACCTTTACCACCAGCCATCATAAAACCATATTCTTGAGGATCTATAGCCTCTTTTAGGGCCCCACATGTAACAGTAGTCGTCCCACTGGAATGCCAATCATAGCCAAGAACGCACGACAAGGCTTGAAACCAGAAGGGATCGGAGAGTCTGCGTAAAAACTCATCGCTCCCATATTCATGTATTATTACTTCAGTAATGCCCCTAGATAGCTTAACCATTCTTTTGAATAACCATTTTGGCGCTTTTCCAGGATGCAATGGAAGATTGGCAACACCTGTTTTTAACATATATACCACTCCATAGCAAGGATTTCAAATATAATATCTCCGTAGGGGTGAGTAAAAGTATTTTGTGACTTTGTCTCAAAATTAATACTTTCAACGCTCCCCATTTCACATATATAAAGGAAAAGCAACCTTTATGCAATTAGAACGACGTGAGATACGGGGGACATGCCAGCATTGCTGGCATATCTGCCAATATTATTAGATTTATCTCATTCCTTCCATCCCATCTCTCTTCTTCTTTCTTTTGAAGTCATCCAACATAACAGTCTTTTTTAATAATACAACATATACGCTCTGTAAATGAAGCGACAACTATCATCATTTGACTTCTTCGTAATTGCTTCAGATCTTCAAGAGTTGAAGGGAAGTTATATAGACAAAATATATCAACTTACTCGTGACGAGTTATTGATTAAAATTAAAAATATTAAAACAAAACAAAAGGAATCAATCTTCATTAGAAATGGCGAGTTATTATGCATTACACAAAAAAAGTTTGAAACTCCTTTAAAACCCTCGACTTTTGCAATGACTCTACGGAAATATTTACTCAATGGCAAAATTATAGGATTCAAACAGCATGACTTTGACAGAATAATAGAACTAAAAATTAGTAAAAAAGAAGGAGAATACTCCCTCATAATTGAATTTTTCTCTAAGGGCAACATTATTCTTGTAAATCCTAGTGGAGAAATCATACTTCCACTAATCAAGCAGCAATGGGCCCATAGAGCGGTAAAAAGCAGGGAAAAATATAGCCCACCACCACCTCAAACAGATCCATTTAATCTAACAAAAGAAAAGTTTTCAGAACTGCTAAAGGAAAGTAAAGCAGATTTAGTACGAACAATAGCTGTTAATGTCAATCTAAGTGGATCAATTGCCGAAGAGATCTGCACTCGAGCAAATATTGACAAGAATATCAAAATAGAAGATTTAGATGACGAAACTATAGAGAAAGCATTTGTTGCGTTATCGGATTTCTTGGAATTATTCAAAACCAAGGAATTTGAACCGGTTTTAGTTGAAAAAGATGGAAAAGCGATCGACATACTTCCTTTTAAGTTTGAAAGTTATGAAAACAAGGAGTTCAAAGAAGTTGCCAATTTTACTAGATCTTTAGAGAAGTTTACAAGCATCAAAAAGCTAGAAAAGAAAAAGGAAAGTAAAAACGAGAAAAAAATTGGAAAATTAAATAGACAACTTAGACAACAGGAGGAAGCTGTCAAAAAACTAGAAAAAGAAATTGAAATAAAAAGAATCGAAGGAGATCTTATCTACCTAAATTACAAACAGTGCGAAGAACTCCTAAATGAAATAGCCAATATTTTAGAACAAAAAGACAAAGCAGAGGGAATAAAAAGGATTAATGAAAAAGAAATTGTCAAGGAGTTTGATCCTGTTGGAAATTTACTTGTTGTTTATCTAAAAGATACTGCTGGAAATATCTCCAAGGTAAAATTAGATTTCAGAAAGACTGTTGCCAAAAACGCTGAAAAAGCATATGGTGATAGTAAAAAATATAGGGGGAAATTAGCAGGTGCACAACAATCAATCATAAAAACAAGACAACTCATAAAAACAGTCAAAAAGAAAGAGGCTGAAAATCAAGAGAAGGAAATAAAGACAACAACAGGCAAACTTTTCTGGTTTGAACGTTTTCGATGGTTTATTTCAAACGAGGGTAACATTGTCATAGGCGGCAAGAATGCAAAGAGTAACGATCAAGTTGTAAAAAAATATTTGAAGGATGGAGATAGGTATGCCCATGCCGATATTCAGGGTGCACCGAGTTGTGTGATTAAAGGTAAAGGCCCAGATGATGAAAAACTTCCAATATCTGAGGAAACGTTGGAGGAGGCTTGCATTTTTTCAGCTTGTTATTCCAAAGCCTGGAAACAGTTCACCGAAGCACAAGCATACTGGGTTCTCCCAGAGCAAGTAAGCAAAACACCTCAGAGCGGAGAATTTGTTCCAAAAGGTGCTTTTATTATTCGTGGGAAACGAAATTATTATAGATGCAAACTGGAAGTTGCCGTTGGTGAGATAATGATCGGTGAAACGAGAAAGATTATGGGTGGCCCGGTTGATGCCGTGAAAAAACGAGCAAGCAAATACGTTATCTTAACTCCAGGCAGTATGAAAAAGGATGATACCGCAAATAAACTCGCAAAGGCTTTTGAAACATATACTGATCAGATAAATAAGGTTCTTCCACCTGGTGGTGTAAGTATTGTTGAAACAGTGAATCTTGAACTAAATCTAGAGAAGGGATAATACATGAAGGTGATTTTTAAGGATCTTGACCATGATGAAATAAAACTGATGCCTGAAAATCTTGACGACATATGGCACCTATATAACATCATCAGTGAAGGTGATTTGGTCCGTGCGGTTACCTATAGAACTGATGAACAAAAAGATGATAAAATTAGATCCAAAAAATCTGAAAAAAAGCGTATGAAACTAGGAATCAGAGTAGAAGAAGTGAAATTTCATGAGTTTTCTGATCGTCTTCGTATACATGGTACAATAGAGGAAGGACCTCAGGATCTTGGATCATTTCATACGTTAAATGTAACTGCTGATAAAATGGATAAGGTTTCCATCATAAAAAAAGAATGGAAACATTATCAACTAGAAAGAATAGATGAAGCAGTCAAACTTCGTAACCAATCCATACTAACCTTCATATCACTGGATGAAGACACTGCCACTGTTGCAGTTCTAAGGCAGAGTGGCGTTCAATGGATTGCAGACATTGATTCCAAGCGATCAGGTAAAATGTATGAGAGCAAAGATACCGAAAAAGAGTATTTTGGCGAAATCTTTTCAGTGATCAAAACAAATAAAAATGAGGATTCCCCCCTTGTCATCGTAGGACCCGGTTTTGCAAAGGAACATTTTTTGAAATATGGAAAAAATAAGGAACCATCACTTTTCGATGAATGCCTTGTTCATGGAACTGGTAGTGCAGGTATGAATGGCGTGCATGAAGCAATAAAATCAGGCATAGTAGAAAACATTGCAAAGGAAAATAGAGTGGTATTTGAAACACAATTGATTGAAAAATTATTCGAGGAGATAAAGAAAAGTGGGCTTGCAACCTATGGAGAGAAGGAAGTAAACATGGCCTTAAAAAATGGAGCGGTGGAAAGACTACTGGTAACCGACGTCATGGTTCGTACAAAAGAGGGAGAAAATCTACTAGAAATCGCAAGACAAAACAACAGCAAGTTTACAATAATAAATACAATACATGAAGCAGGAAAAAAATTGGAAGGCATGGGTGGTGCTGGAGCACTATTACGCTTTAAAATATAGAGTTTAGAAAGACTATATCATCCCTCGCCCATAACAAAGATTTTTGTAAAATTCACCTAAGGCAGCGTGATATCCGCCATCATCGCCCGTGGTCTTGTCCTTATCTTCATCTGGCACCTCTGGTTCCCCTACCTCATAAACGTAATACGTATATTTTGCCTTCAGCTCAAAAGCATTTCCCTTGTCTTTCAAAAATTTCAAGGGCCTCCAGAACTTTTCTCCGGTTTTTATACTAGCCCCGGCATCAAAGGATTCGGCATTTTCACCAGAGAACATTCCATCAATGATGCTCCCTGCATCAGATTTATCCTCTGCCAATACAGAATCTGATGAAGGTATATCATTCAAATTAAAAGCGAATGTCATGTTTCCGCTTCCCTCACTCGATTCTTGCATGGTTTCACCGCCTTGTTGACTGACATCTGCAGTTAACGTATCCTCTCCTTTCTTTATAAGAAGACCATACGTACTATCATCTTCCCAATTGATTTGAACTTCAACATCGGTCAAAACACTTCCAGATGACGTAGTAATGGTAAAAGAATCAGAGTACGGAGAATTTTTACCGACATACAAACTATCGCCTATCGTCGTTTCTCCTGTATTTCTTGTCCAGGTGTATGAATAAGTTTCATATTCTGGCTTTGTATCCCTGATCTCCTCGGTATCAGGTGAAGTATAAACAGCAACCCCTATCGCTGCGATTACTAATATTACAACCCCTGCTACCAATATTATTTTGTCGTTTTTCTTTAAGTCCATATATACACCATCGCGAGTTATAATTATATATCAAATTTTATTATTCTATAATTATAAGTATACTTATACCTTTATTAAGTTTTTTCATTC
>DAOWHD010000058.1 GCA_030641605.1 Thermoplasmata archaeon | reverse complement strand
ATTTCGTTCCAACATCTGAGTATATGTTTTTTCTTGATGCACCTCCAGAGGAAGTATTGAAACGTGTTGAAGAGCGAAAGGAAAAAGAGATTTTTGAAACGTTTGAAGAGCTTGTTAAAGTGAGAAAGAAGGCATTGATGCTTGCAAAAAATTGGAATATTGTTGATACTGCACACTCAATTGAGGGTACTTTTGCCAAAATTGAAGATATGCTTGATCAACTCGATAAGAAAACCTGATTTCCCTTCTGATGGATTACTAATAGAAAATAAGATGTCACATCATTTACAATTAATATAAAAAAACTTATATACTTATTAAACCATTATATATCACTGGATGGGGGAGTAATCCTAATTTTTTCCCATCTTTCCTCACCACCTTCATACTCCCCCCATCCAAAGACTTCTTGTCAAGCTTTTGGACATAGTACCCTATGGATACAAAACAGCGTAATACTCTTTATACCAAAAGTATTATCTGCACGTATTAGTAATGCAACTTGTCTATTTGTAATTTACTCTTTTTTCATTTTGATTGACAATTTATCATCATCGTTCATTGTCGTTAGGTGGTCGTTTTCAACATTTCAAAAATTCTTGTTAATGTAATCTAATACAGATTCAAAGACCCCCCTGCCATCACCAAGATTATCGCCCAAACCGGTATTTGGCCAATCAGGGTGCTGGTGTTTGTAAAAAGTTCTTTCTGGGTGGGGCATCATGCCAAATACATTGCCTTGATGGTTGCATATGCCTGCTATGTTTGAAATAGATCCGTTTGGATTCCATGGATATCCTGCGTAGTTTCCATCTGGATCGACATAACGAAATACGATCTGGTCATTTTCCTCTAGACGGTTTACGTATTCTTCTTGCTTGTCCAATGGAAATAGTAGCTTTCCTTCTGCATGTGCACTGGGGATTAATCTAATGTCGTTTTTTGGAATTTTGGAAGTAAAAACACAATTGCCATTGTTCTCATGTTTAAGCAGGGTAGGTCTGCACTCAAATCTATCAGAATCATTTATGTTTAGACAGGCTTCAGGAACGGGGCTGACAATGTTATCAATTCCTGGCAAAAGCCCCAGTTCTATCAATACTTGAAAACCGTTACATATGCCAAGTATGGGATATTCTTGTTTCACAAACTCTTCTAATTTTTTTTGTAGTTTACTTTTTATTCTGGCTGCAAAAATCGCTCCTGCTCTGATGTAATCTCCAGCCGAAAATCCACCTGGTATCATTAAACATTGGTAATCAAAAAGATCCCTTTTTTCGTCTTTATTGCAATCGATGTTTAGTAATTGTTTAAGATGTACAAACTCTGGTTTTGAACCTAATCTTTTGAACGCATCAAATGATTCTTGTTCGCAGTTAGTCCCCTCTATTCTAAGTATTGCTATTCTTATGTTTTCTTTTTTCAACGTCTATTACCTCTGTGCAATTAAAACCTTTAAATCCCAAAAGGAAATCATTTCATACTTTTAAAAGATTGTCTCATTTTTACAGATTGCTCAACAAAACAAATTTTTATTTTGAGAAATGTTATATATAAAGCAATCTTTCACTTGTCTTCTATGGATTATGTAAATCTGAAAGAGCTCTTCGTGCCTATATCTTGTCGCAATCAAAAGTCAGGCTTCACAAGTATGTCATAGATGATGAATTGCGTGAGAAGGTTTACGGAAAGTGGGGCTTTGTTTTTAAGGAATTTGATTACAAGAAATAATCAAACCCAAAAACTTTATAAGTAATGTTTAATTACATATAACTAAATATAGTTAAATGTAACTATATATAATTATGAGTGATAGACATGACAGAAGAAAAAGACGAGAAAAAGTATACGACAATTTCAATACCGTTTCAGTTGGCGGAAAAAATAAAGAAACGAATAGAAGGAACGGGTTTCCACTCACTTTCCTCATACGCGACCTACGTCCTCAGAGAGGTCATATCTGGTATGGAAAATGAAGATGAAGACGAAGCCTTCAGTAAAGAAGATGAAGAAAAAGTCAAAGATAGGCTGAGGGCATTGGGCTATTTGGACTAAAAACACCGAGGTAGAAATAATGTCAAGAGCACACGGTAGCAAACTTATAAGCAGGCACTTAAAAAAAGAACCAACGGATTTAGAAGAAATGCCTGTAATTGAAATAAATACAGACCTTTCAGAAGATGTATTAAACATTGCAAACGGAGTGTTTTCACCATTAAAAGGATTTCTTTGTTATAATGATCTTGACAATGTGGTTAAAGAAAAAAGATTGGAGAGTGATACGCCTTGGACAATACCTATCTTACTAGATTACGATAGTAAAGTTGCGAATGAAGGAGATACTGTACTTCTTGTTAACAAGGAAAATGGTGTCCGTGCGCTACTCGATGTTGAAGACATCTACACATATGACAAAAAGACACTTTCACAGGAAATATACCAGACTCAAGATGAAAACCATCCTGGTGTCGCCAATGTTAACAACATGAAACAATATATCATTGGAGGAAAAATCTCGCTTATTGACAGCAAAGAAAGAGAATTTGACAACTATAACCTTTCACCAAAGGAAACTCGCTTTTTATTCAAAGAAAAAGGATGGAAAGAGATTGTAGCATTTCAAACACGTAATCCCCCACACATAGGTCATGAATATGTTCAAAAAACTGCTCTTACTTTTGTAGATGGAATATTTATCAATCCAATTATTGGGAAGAAAAAGGTAGGAGATTTCAGAGACGAGGTAATCCTTTCGTCATACGAGACATTGATGAAATATTATTATCTAAAAGAACGTGCAGTAATGTCGATTCTAAGGACTTCGATGAAGTATGCAGGTCCTCGTGAGGCGATTCATCATGCCATTATGCGTAAAAACTTTGGATGTACGCATTTCATTGTAGGAAGAGATCATGCGGGAGTTGGTAACTACTATGGACCTTATGATGCGCATGACATATTCTCAGAATTCCCAGATTTGGGTATAATCCCTGTTTTCTTCAGATCGTTTTCTAGATGTACAAAGTGTGGCAGCGTTGTTAATGACAAAATCTGTCCGCATGATCAAAAGTACCACATTAATTTCAGCGGTACGAAAATAAGAGAGATTCTTAAAAATGGCGACGTGCCTTCAGAAGATATAATGCGAAAGGAAGTAGCAGAGACGATTTTGAAGTACGATAAACCATTTGTTGAATAGTTGTAGGTAGTAAGTATGCTAGAGGAACTACAAGGCAAAGGCCTTTTGATACATCACTGGGACGCTGATGGCATAAGTTCCGCATGTCTTTTGTTAGAGCGGCTATCTGACAAAAACATTGATAATAGAACACCGGAGCTTGGTAATTATTTCCTAACTGAAGGGGAGCTTGATGAATATTCAAAATACGATTTTGTAATTGTTGCAGACATGTCTTTACCTGAAGACAACATTCTTAGATTGGCAGAAAACGCAAAAGTATTTATTTTCGATCATCACCTGGGGAAGGTAATAAAAGAAGTTTATCACAATAATCCAATCATAAAAGGGGAAGACCCAGATAAGTATCCATCTGCCAGTTGGATAGTCAATGATTTTTTAGGTAATGATGTGAATCTATTTTCATTACTTGGTGTAGTCGGAGATCATGAACAGAACATTAAAAACAACGAGACATTCTACAAGATTATAACCGAATTTTGTCAAAAGCACAATCTAAGCTTTGATGACATGTTAAAGATGGTTCATCTTTTGGATACAAACTATAAACTTGGAGACAAAAAAGCGGTAGAAAAAGCACCACGTCTTCTCTTTGAATACAACTCGGCCAGTGGTATACTAAAAAATACTCAATGGAATGAAAATCTTACAAAACTAAACGAGGAGATTACGAGGCAACTTGAAAGTCCTGCAGACGAGATAGACGGAATTATTATGAAAAAAATAAACACGACGTACAATATCATTTCAACAATAACTAGAAAAGTTGCCTGGGAAAGCGGGAAAAACACGGTGGTTCTCAATACGGGTTTTTTTGATGATAAAGATCAACTGTATGTAAGGAGTGCAAAAAATCTTGAATCTATGATCCTGCGGGGAAAAGCCCTCGGGTTCAAATGTGGAGGCAAAAAAGAGGTTCTTGGTGCAATACTGCCTAAGGATAAAACTGACTCTTTTGTTGATGAGATAAAGAAGTTTCTGACTAAAAATTAAATAGGAGAGTGATTGGAAATATGAACGAGCAAAAGGCAACAAATGTTGTATGGCATGATCATAAAGTAAAACGAGAAGAACGTGAACAACTCCTAAAACAAAAAGGAGTTATTTTGTGGTTTACTGGCCTTTCTGGAAGTGGAAAATCAACAGTTGCAAATGAGGTTGCCTATAAGCTACATGAAAAAGGAAAACTTGCATACATACTTGATGGCGATAACATTCGCCATGGGTTAAATAAAAATCTTGGTTTTTCCCCAGAAGATAGAAAGGAAAATATCAGAAGAATTTCTGAAGTGGCAAACCTTTTTGCAGATGCAGGTATAATTGCCATAACCGCGTTTATTTCACCGTATGCAAAAGACAGAAATTTCTGTAGAGAATTAGCCGGAGAAGGCAGATTTCTTGAAATATTTGCTAAAGCATCTCTTGAAACTTGTGAAAAAAGGGATCCTAAAGGTATGTACAAAAAAGCAAGAGCAGGTGAAATAAAAGATTTCACAGGTATTGATGCTCCTTATGAAGCGCCTGAAAATCCTGAAGTGATTGTTGATACAGATAAAGAAACAGTGGATGAGAGTGCAGAAAAAATCTTGAAGAAATTGGAGGAATTGGGATTACTCAAATGGGGAGTGCCATGAAGCTTGATTCTGATACGAATTATATTGTGTCTGGGTTAGAACGATCAGGCACGTCAATGATGATGCAGATTCTTCATGCTGGCAGTATTCCTACTACTTTTGATAGTTCACGAAAGTCAGATCAAAATAATCCAAAGGGCTATTACGAACTTGAAGGCGGTAAAATTATAAGCAAACTCATGAAGGGATCATTTCCATTTGAAAAGTACAAAGGATCTTTTATAAAAGTCACAGCATACGGTCTTAAGTATCTACCAAAAGGTTGGTATAAGATTATTTATTCTGAGAGAAATATCGAGGAAATTCTAGATTCCATGGAAAAGATGGCAGATATAAAAGATGAAGAAAGAGATAAGACAAAAAAGACATTTGTAAAGCTGAATAAAATGATAAAAGAAACGATAACAGAAAGAGAAGACATTGATGTTTTATTTATTAACTACAACGAAATGTTGTCGGATCCTAAAACTCAGATTAAGAAGATACCAGAGTTTCTTGAAACATCAGGAGTCAATCTTGATTCAATGATTCGAGCTATTGATAAAAAACTGTATCGCCAGAGGAAAATATAACACTCAAAAACAAGGTGTATAATATTACCAAGACTAAGATGACAATGGGTCATACCATTCCAAAACCCGATGAAACAAGGGTTACCAAAAAAAATATCTTTTTTATTTTATTGTCGTTTTTCATTCTCTTACTTTTTTATTTTTTTCCAACGCCAGTTGGACTAACACATGACGCTCAGATGATGCTTGGAATTCTGGTTATGGCTGCTGTGCTATGGATAACTGAACCGATTCCACTAGCTGTCACTGGTCTTTTTATTATGATACTTCAACCTCTGCTGGGAATTATTTCTGCTAAAGATGTTTTTTCTTCATTTGGTAATCAGGCGGTTTTCTTTTTAATAGGTGCATTCATTATTGCTGGCGCGATTGAAAAATATGGATTACATAGAAGAATGGCGCTTGGTTTTCTAAGACGTTTTGAAAATAGCCCGCGTTTCTTTACGTTTGGGATAATGCTTTCCTGCGCTCTTTTGTCGTTTGTTATGCCAGAGCATGGAGTTGCAGCATTATTTTTACCAATTATTGCATCGATTCTCCTTGCGATGAAAGTCATCCCACGTCAGAGTAATTTTGGAAAAATCAGTATGCTCAGTGTCGCCTATGGCTGTTCTATAGGTAGTTTGGGCACTTTAATTGGCGGCACACGCAATCCTCTTACAATCGGTTTTCTAGCAGATATGGGGGTAACGGTTACCTTTTTTGATTGGATGCTTTATGCAATGCCTGTGGTGTTTATTTCACTACCCGTGGTATGGTTTATTTTGCAGATTTCATTTCCTGTTGAAGTTCAGGATATCACTCTTGCAAAACAGGAAATTGAAAACCAGGTTGCACTTGAAGGATCTATTGGTAAAAAAGAATTCACCGTCTTGCTAGTGTTATTCATTACTGTGTTTTTGTGGGTATTTTTCTCACAGTATACCTACTTTGGCATGGCAGGTATTGCAATTCTTGGTAGTGTGCTGTTGTTTTTTACTGGGAGCATATCTTGGAAAGATGTTGAACAAAAGGTTCCATGGGGCATCATTTTGCTTTATGGCGGTGCTATAACCCTTGGCATTGGTATGCAGCAGACCGGTGCAGGGGCATGGATTGCTCACTGCCTCTTAGGTACATTGCAAGGGAATCTTATCTTTGTAATCCTTGGGTTGATCATATTCACTATTTTTCTTACGGAAGTAATGTCAAACACAGCGGCAGTTGCTGTACTACTTCCTATTGGCTTTGCAATTTCGACTGAAATACCTGGTGTAAGTCCTCTTCTTTCGGCTATGATTATAGCTTTGAGTGGTGGTTTGGCATTTATGCTAGTGATTGCTACACCTGGAAATGCGATAACATATTCCTCAGGATATTTTTCCACAAGAGATTTATTGAAGGCTGGAAGTATTGCTAACATTTCTTGTATTGCAATTCTTTTTGTAATAGCAATTGTGTACTGGAAAGGTGTTTTAGGACTATGAGAACACTAAAAAAGGAATAAAATTAACAACTACTGTTCCTATATGGAGTATTGCAGAGCGAGTTTGATGTACTATGTTTAAAAAAATATTAGTTCCTGTATCATCTGAGTTCTACTCAAAAGACGTACTCAAACGATGTATTTTTCTTGCTGAGAAATTTGAAAGTACAGTACATCTGGTATATATTATTGAGGAAAAGACTCTATATCAAACTAATAAAAAATCAGATGCACATAGAACACATTATGATAGAATGGAGACAGAGCATGATATTATGAATAAACAAATGCAAGCTGCAGATGATATTGTGTTTAAAGATGCAAAAATGCTGTTTGAACAGAAAAAAATACCATTTGATCATGAAGTTGTAAAAGGCGAATTCAGCGTTGTTGTTTCTTCTGAGCTTGAAAAGCAAAAGTATGATCTTATTGTTATGGGATATGAAAGGGGGTGTATGGTCAATTATCGACTTCTAGATAACGTCGATGTTCCAATTTGGATTGAAGCTGGTGGATATCATACCTCAATTCTTGCAGTGTGTTCGAATCTTGCGCCAAATCAAAAAGTTCCAGATTTGAGTAGAAGACTTGCTCAGGAATGGGGCTGGGATCTTCACATGCTGTATGTGGTAGATGTGGAAGATGCAGTTGAAGTTGATGTCAATGGAAAACGATCTGAGAGAAAGCCAAAACGCGATTTGCTTTTTACTGGACAGACTTTTGTTGAAGATATGAGCCAGAAAGGCATTGATGTTCAAACAGTGCAGGGCAGTCTTGAACATGAAACAATTAAGGCTGCGCAGTCCTTGGAGGCAGGGTTGGTGATAATTGGTCGTGAGCAGAAAAAACGAGGAAAATTCGGGCTTCCTGTAAGAAAACTTAAGCAAAAAATGGCTGATAGATGCAAGTATTCAATTTTGTTTGTCAACTAATCTTTGATATCCTGGATGAATTGTTTTTGTAAGCATACAAAATGGAAAATATGAGGTGCAGGGTATAGGAAATTGTAGGCACACGATTTGTTGTGTTTGATTGTATCGCTTAAGCATGTGATTTGGGAAATAAAAAGCATACAATGCGGGGAATTTTTTTAGGTGTATGATTTGGGAAATTTGAAAACCTGATTTTTATGGTGGTTGGAGGGGGTCATTCCTTCTGTTGTACAGCAGACATGGTGGGTGTGGAAAGGCATAAAAAGGCAAGATTCATATATAATGAATTGTATGACAACTATGGTTGATATATAATGAGTGATGTAACTACTATACAATTAGATAAGTCTGTT
>DAOWHD010000048.1 GCA_030641605.1 Thermoplasmata archaeon | reverse complement strand
GGTGAAAAAGGTAGAACGTGCATGTTTGGAAACCAACCGGAACCAATTCCATCAAAACTGATGTCAGTATTGAATCAGAAATTTTTGTTGAGTAATATCTAAAAAATACGGTATAAAAATCTGCCTGATGGATGAGATTATAATCTACATGAAAGTTGGCGGGGTTCCTATGGTTATGTAAGTGGTTTTTTCATCGCTAATATTTTTGGCTCGATGTTTTAACGTCGAAGGATGCCACAATAGATCGCCTTCGCTCAGTTTGTAAGCTTTTTCATCTACTGTATATTCCATTTCTCCTTCGAGAACAAGGTGTAACTCCTCACCATCATGTTGGTACCATCTCGATTCCGAATGAGGTTCTAATTCAGATATTATAGCTTCCATTTGATCTGATTTTACCATCATTCTGTATAATTTCCCTGGTCTCTCCGTTTTGCTTTTTTCCTCACCTTTTTTAATAAATATTACCTGATCATTCATTTTGTAACCATCCAGTATAAGAAATTATGGTTTAATAAATATTTCCAAAAAAATTTACATGATGTCATTCAAATTCACGAGTCAACTTTTTTAATCCAATTCATTTAAATACACATTTTATGATACTGTCTCACATCTATATTGTGGGTAGATTTCATGGTGAGGTCATGAAGATTTTGAAAAATAGGTTAAGCAAATCAGATTATCAAAAACTTATGCAGATCGATAACCCAGCAGTACACACTTTTATCGCAAAATATATTGACCTATGCAATCCCAAAAAAGTTTTTGTGTATGCTGATTCAGAGGAAGATATCAAACGAACACGAGAGGCAGCAATCAGAAACAGGGAGGAGGGCAAATTGGTTACAGAGGGGCATACCATGCACTTCGATGGATACTATGATCAAGCAAGAGATAAGGAAAAAACAAAGTTTTTGTTGCCTCTAGGAGGTGATCTTGGACCAGAAATTAATGATATAAATCGTGATGAGGGGCTAAAAGAAATTCATGACATTATGACCAACATAATGGATGGGCATGAACTACACATTAAGTTTTTCTGCCTAGGCCCAACAAATTCTCCCTTTTCAATCCCTTGTGTTCAACTCACTGATTCTGCTTATGTTGCTCACAGTGAAGACTTACTGTATCGGCAGGGCTATCAGGAATTTCTCAGACAAGGTCCAGATGCCCGCTTTTTTAAGTTTGTTCACTCGCAAGGTGAATTGGAAGAGGCAGGTCTTGGTCTCCTGGTTAGTAAAAATATCGATAAAAGACGGATTTACATTGATCTTGAGAGCGACGTTGTGTATAGTGCTAATACGCAATATGGGGGGAACACTATAGGTCTTAAAAAACTCGCTATGCGCCTTGCGATCAACCGTGCCTCTAAGGAGGGTTGGCTAACTGAGCATATGCTGGTGATGGGTGTAAACGGTTCAAAAAATCGTGTTAGTTATTTCACCGGTGCTTTTCCGTCAATGTGTGGAAAAACGTCTACTGCCATGGTAACAGGGGAAACAATTGTCGGGGATGATATTGCCTATCTTAGAAACATCGATGGAAAAACCCGTGCGGTAAACGTGGAGTCGGGTGTATTTGGCATTATTGAGGGAATTAATCCTGATGATGATCCGATTCAATGGAACGCTATCACGAATCCTGCGGAGATTATTTTCACCAACCAGCTTGTTACCGATAATGGCCACAACTATTGGAATGGCAAACCAGGAAAATGTCCGGAGGAAGGTGCCAATCATTCTGGCGAATGGCATAAGGGAAAGAAAGACAAAGAAGGAAGGGAGGTCAAGCCATCTCATAAAAACGCTCGTTTTACTTTCAGAATGGACGTTCTAGATAACATTGACACAAAAATTCATGATCCAAATGGTGTGGAAGTGAGTGGGATGATTTACGGTGGCCGTGATTCTGATACTTGGGTTCCCGTAAAAGAGGCTTTTGATTGGGCACATGGCATCATCACATTTGGTGCCTCATTGGAATCTGAAACCACTGCTGCTACTCTTGGAGAAGAAGGTGTCAGGAAGTTCAATCCAATGTCTAATTTGGATTTCCTGTCGATACCAATTGGTCAATACATTAAAAACAATCTTGATTTTGGAAATCAAGTTGAAAAACCTCCACACATCTTTGCAGTTAATTACTTCCTCCGCGATAAAAAAGGCGAGTTCTTAAACGACAAAGACGATAAACGAGTATGGCTTAAGTGGATGGAATTACGCGTGAACAAAGAGGCCGATGCAATAAAAACTCCCACTGGTTTCATTCCTAAATATACGGATCTTAAAAGACTTTTCAAAGAGGTACGTTACAAGGATTATTCTAAGGAGGATTATGTCAAACAATTTACCATACGTATCCCCGAAAACCTTGCTAAGTTAGAGAGAATTGAAAAAATATATGTCGATAGAGTCCCAGACGCACCTGATGAAGTATTTAAGGTCTTAGGCGAACAAAGGAAACGCTTGGAGGAAGCCAAAGAAAAATTAGAAGATATTAGGTTGCATTTGGGAGAACTGTAAACTGCCAACAGAAGAAGAAATCAAGGATTTTTACGAAAAATATTACAAATAAGGATGAAATCTACCTTTTTCGCATATCGTTTTTATACAACATACAAATCGATGGCCTTGCCTACTGCAAAAAGTTAAGTAACGTCGCCCGCTATCAACATATAAGGTGACCGTTAAAATGGTAAGTTATAAGATAATAGATATAGTTGGAACATCAGAAAAAAGTTTTTCGGATGCTGCAAAAAATGCGGTGATTGAAGCGGCAAAAACAGTAAAAAAGATACGACGAGCAGAGGTTACAAAATTCGATGTAAAGGTAGAAAATAATGGACCTGTTCTCTACAGAGCAGAAGTAAACATTTCATTTGAAATTGAACGTTAAAAAAGGAGCTATTATTCCTACTGGTGGAAAACGATGGGAAGAAAGTCCAGGCAATTATTATTTACCAGCAGTATTGTCAGATGTTAAAAGTGGAATGCCAGTGTGTGATGAAGAAACATTTGGGCCAGTGGCAATACTAATAGGTCAAAGATGAAGAAGAGGCGATTAAGATAGCCAATAGCACATCCTATGGTTTTGAAGCAAGCGTATAGGCAAAAAGATATTGAGAAAGGCAAAGCTTTAGCAAGACAAGTACAAGCAGATTCAGTATTTGTTAATGAGATTTAAATCAGATCCTAGATTACCATTTGGAGGGATCAAGAAATTAGGTTATGGCCGTGAGTTATCTCATTATGGTATCAAAGAGCTTGTCAATATACAAACTGTTTATATGAAAAATATGGGGAGATAACTCATCACCATCTATTGAACCAGTGGAATAGTAAGGCTACCTGAAGGCATCACAACAACTCTTGGTTGTTTACCTTTTTCTTTAATTATTTTAACTGCATCATCTACTGCCGATTGTATGCTATCATATGGCTTCATCAAAGTTTTCTTAACTATTTTATCATCAAGATCGGTAACTGCCCACATTTGGGCCCAATTTCCAATTTGCGCCATCTTTGCAGCTTTATGATAACCTAGTTTGTATTCTTGATCTAAGAGTTTGAGAACTCCTTGAGGCGTATCTGCCTTTGACAACAGGTCTAAAAATGCCTCTTCTCCTACACCCATTCGACATTTAGATACCAATATGATAATGCCATCTGATTCCAAAGCCAGTTTACCATTATCCAGTGCTTTTTGAGATTGATACAGATCAATATCCATTGGATAAGGTGCTGCAGTGATAACGATGTTGCCTTTTTTCTTTAGTGGAACACAAAACACCTCGTTTGCATAATCAATGGCCGCATCAAAGGATTTTAGCAGATCGCCAGCTGTAACTGCATATATGTTATGTTCTCCTGTTAATACGGTTTGTATCGAAAAGACATTAACGTCCTTTAAAACATTCATTGCATCTATCATATCTTCATGAACTGGGTTGCCTTCAAGGGCAAGAGAACGTGCTTCGTCACTAAGAGCAAGTTTATGATTCATTTCAATGGTTTTATAAGAGGCAACGCCTGGAAGAAACGATTTCCGTCCACCTGTATAACCAGCAAAATAATGTGGTTCTACACTGCCAATAACAAGTACGTTTCCAATCTCTGAAACCATCTTATTTATGTACATCTCAGTTCCACTCTTTGATTTGCCTAAGTATTCCATATCTTCTTTTTTTCGTGCGTCATGCACATATATTTGTTCTTTGAAAGCATCGTAGAATTCTCCAAATATAAACCTGTATTCTTCATCAGTGGGGGCTCTGTGAGCTCCAGTTGCAATGAGAAATTTAACATTAGAATGGGATGAAAGAACAGGATAAAGAAATTTCAATACCTTTTTAGTAGGAGTGGGACGTGTTGCGTCATTAATAATCACCAAAAGCTGCTCTGCTTGTGAAGCAAATTGTTCAAACGGTTCTTTACCTATTGGGTTTTTTAATGCCTTTTCTATGATTTTGTTTTCATCCTCAATTTTGACTTTATTGGGAGTTAGTATTTCATAAGGTTGAGGTATTTCTACTTTGATTTCTTCTTTTCCATATGGAATGTTAACTTGCATAGGTTTTCCTATAAATCGGCTAGTTAAAAAGTTAATGTATAGGGGCAATCCTAATGATTTATATGGCAAGCATTTATTCTTTCCTCAATGAATAACTTCCAGATAGCCATTGTTGGAGGGGGGGTCATCGGTTCTGCAATTGCTAGGGAGTTGTCAAAATATAAACTGAATGTAATTGTTTTTGAAATGGGAAGCGATGTTGCTTCTGGTGCCAGCAAAGCTAATAGTGGTGTTGTTCACAGCGGTATAAATTCGGCTCATGGTTCTCTTAAAGCTCGTTTTTGTGTTGAAGGAAACAAAATGTTTCAGTCTTTAGCCGACGAACTGAGCTTTCCGTTACTGTGGGTTGGAAAGTTTGTAATAGCAAAAAATGAAGAGGAAAAAAAAGAGCTAAAACGTTTGAAAAATGTTGGTATAAAAAATAAAGTACCAGGATTAGAGATAATCAAAGGAGCAGAAGTAAAAAAAAAGGAGCCGAACATTTCTTGTGCTGAGGCGTTGTGGGTTCCTACAGCAGGTATTACACTGCCCTATCAGTTTACCATAGCTTTGGCTGAAAATTCTGCAGAAAATGGCATTAAATTTTTGCTTGAAACTACGGTCACAGATATCAAGAGACAGAAAGATCATTTTTTAATAGAGACCAGCAAGGGCAACTTCAAATCAGAGATGGTGATAAATGCTGCTGGACTTAATTGCAGAGAAATAGTTGCTATGTTAGAAGAACCAGATTTTAAAGTGTATCCCTGTAGAGGAGAATACCTGGTTTTGGATAAAAACTACAGATCTTTAATAAACTCGATGATATATCCAGTACCAGTAGAAGAACTGGGCGTATTGGGTGTTCATGTTACTCCAACAATTGAAGGAAACATTCTTCT
>DAOWHD010000019.1 GCA_030641605.1 Thermoplasmata archaeon | reverse complement strand
TTTTTCCTGTTTTCTCCTTTATAAAGAAGTTTACATCCTCTACATCCCCAATTAGTTACATCTTCTGGACATACGGCAAAATTCTGAATTGTGAATGCAATATGGAATGCGATAATAAAAGCGCCAAGCATTGATGCAGAGGTAATATCCATGCCTTTTTTTAGAAAAATCGTGCCACTTATCAAAGGTCTATCCCTTGTTTCCTTAGAGGTTTTATCGAGTTCATAACCAATTACTGAGCTTCATGATAATTGGACAATGAATCGACAACCAAATTTATCATACAACAGTTTTGATTCAATCATCTATTCTTTGCATCATCATGCCGAAGCTCAGTAGATTACTGAAGGCAAATCCAAAGGTATATCCCAGAAAATCTATTAGAAGCAAGATAAAAGGAGCGAAAATGTCGTCTTGCCCCATTAGCAATAACATCCATGACCGGCGATATTCCTGTAATAACTGCATTAAACGAACGAGCAAGTTTAAGATATTCTCGTATCATCGTAGAATCTAAGAAATAGAATCAGAATAAAAAACCATCGACAGTCTTTTTTTATTGATAGAAAACAAGAGTTTCAAAATAGTAAAGTATCTATATGCTTTCTTTATAGCAATTTTGATAATGTTTAGAGGCATATACAATGTCAAAAAGAGATATGAAGAAAATTCTTGTAGCTGGTGCCGTAGGGCAAATAGGATCAGAACTGACCATGGCATTACGAGAGAAATTCGGTAACGATAATGTACTAGCAACAGGTAGAAAAACCAAACCAAGTGAAACTCTACTTAATTCCGGTCCTTTTGAGTTTATAGACATCACAAAAAAAGAAACTGTTGAAAAGGTTGTCAAAGACTACGACATAGATACCATATACAACATGGCAGCAATACTGTCGGCAGTAGGAGAAAAGAACCCTCAGTTGTGTTGGAATGTGAACATCAACGGCCTTTACAATATTTTTGACATAGCACTTGAACACAAGATGACTCGTGTTTTTGTACCAAGCTCTATAGCAGTGTTTGGTCATGAAACTCCAAAAGAGAACACCCCTCAGGAAACTGTACTGAAGCCAACTACGATGTACGGTGTCTCAAAGGTCGCTGGTGAACTGTTGGGTGATTATTATTTTAAAATATTTAATCTTGATGTGAGAGGGCTACGTTATCCAGGAATCATCAGCAGTGAAACATTACCCGGCGGAGGTGCAACAGACTATGCTGTGGAGATATTTTACGAAGCGATAAAAAACAAGAAATATACCTGCTTTGTAAAAGAAGACACAACCCTTCCTATGATGTACATGCCTGATTGCATAAAGGCATCTATTGATCTTATGGATGCAGACATCTCAAGGTTAAAGCATCACTGCGACTTTAACCTTACAGCCATGAGTTTTTCAGCGGGTGAACTTGCTGATGAAATAAAGAAGCACATCCCAGAATTTGAATGTAAGTATAAACCTGATTTCAGGCAAGATATTGCTGATTCCTGGCCCAGTTCAATTGACGACAGTGCTGCACAGAAGGAATGGGGCTGGAAACCAGAGTATGATTTATCTGCTATGGCGAAAGATATGATTAAAGTGCTCAGAAAGCGCTACGAAGAATGAGACCCAAGATAAACACCTAATTGAAAGCCATTTTTGCATCAAGGGTATGACTATTAGATGCGAAAGTAGCCCACAAAAACTTATCGCTTTATTTTTCTTTTTTTCATTCTGCATCTGGGTTCAATGACTGCGATATTGTAACATTTGTTTCAGTTATTTTTTCGAAGGATTTAAGTTTACATATGACATATTGGTTTTGGATGGATGTTTTCAAGGGGAGAACAGATGTTGAGAGGGAATATAGATGGAAAAAGTTTGGTTGTTGGAATAGTAATACTGTTTGTCGCCACGAATGTGATTCCAATTGTTGATGCGAATTTTATGAAAATGCCAGAAGGCAAAAAGGTTACACTAAATTTTGTTAATAGTGAAAAAAAAATCAAGATTACAATTCACTATTACAACAATGGTGAGACAAAACAAATTGATGAAATCATGTTGCCAAAAAGTAATGCGCTTGAATTGAAAAATAGATTGAAGGCCATACCGGAGACTAACGAATCATTCATCGATATCTGGGAAAGGCAGATTGATACATTGAAAAAGGCGGAGGTTCTTTCTCAAAGCGTGACACTAAGCAACTTTTTTGATGGCAATTGCGTTGCACCCATAAAGTTCATAGAGAATTCCGATTTGGGTTGGCACTCTTACTATGGAGATAGTGTAATAATGTTTGGAGGATATGGCTTTGTGGTTCCTCTAGGCACTCATAAAAAACCTAATTTTCTGCCCACTGGATGGGATTTAGCCCTTGGAATTCTCGGTCTTTTTTCTTTTTATGCCAGGTCAACAGAAGCATTTAGTGGAAACAACAATGGCAGTGCTTTTATTGGTGTATCTCTTTGTGGCGGGATTCATTGGTTTACAGGCATCATAATTGAGATTAACCCAGGGTCCTTTGCGCCATTCAAGGTTGGCATTGGACATGCAAGAGCTAGTTGGTGGTTTGGAAAAGCAACGGATCTGTAAATTTAACAAACATCGCCAACATTTTTCTAAAAGGAGAATGTTATTCCTCGTTTGATATTCAGGAATACTTATTGTTGTTTTTCAGTACAGCATACCTTAACAAATGATGTTATATTATAACAGCACAAAGTTTTTGTGCTTAGACACATTCCTACCTCACTGGTGAGATGAGGCATAAAATGCAGGAATTAAAGGAAGTTATGGAATACGAAGGTGGAAATATAAAAACAATAAGAAATTATCTAGGGGATGAGGCAGATTATCTTTTAAATCATAAATGTGAGAAAATATCAAAAGATACCTTGCATCTTCCAGGTCCTGATTTTGTTGATAAAACGTTTGTAGATTCAGACAGGCCCACACAGGTTTTGAGAAATCTTAAATCTATTTTTAATCATGGGCGCCTTGCAGGAACTGGTTATCTTTCTATATTGCCTGTGGATCAGGGAATCGAACATTCTGCAGTTGCATCTTTTACACCCAATCCAATGTATTTTGATCCTGAAAATATTGTAAAATTAGCTGTTAAGGGTGGATGTAATGCAGTGGCATCAACCCTTGGAGTATTAGGCTCTGTCTCAAGAAAGTATGCGCACAATATTCCATTTATTGTAAAGATAAATCACAATGAGCTTCTTACCTATCCAAACAAGTTTGATCAAATCATGTTTGCCGATGTTGAACAGGCTTGGAATATGGGTGCAGCAGCAGTTGGTTGTACGATTTACTTTGGCTCTAAAGAGTCAAATAGACAAATACAAGAGGTTAGTAAAGCTTTTAAGTATGCACATGAGTTAGGAATGGTAACGGTTTTATGGTGTTATCTTAGAAATCCTGCTTTTAACGTAGAGGGAAACAATTATCATAGTTCTGCAGACCTTACTGGACAGGCCAATTACCTTGGAGTAACAATTGAGGCAGATATAATTAAGCAAAAACTACCAACAATAAATGGAGGATACGCTGTGCTCAACAAAGGTGAGGTAAGTTATGGCAAATGGGATCACCGAGCATATACCAAACTTGCTTCAAATCACCCCGTAGATCTTGCCAGATATCAGGTTGCCAACTGCTACATGGGTAGGGCAAGCCTTATCAACTCAGGTGGTGCTTCTGGTGACAATGATTTTGCCCAGGCTGTAAGAACTGCCGTCATCAATAAACGTGCTGGTGGAACTGGGCTTATATCAGGCAGAAAGGCGTTTCAAAGACCGATGGATGAAGGCATAAAACTTCTGAATGATATACAGGATGTCTATCTTTGCAAGGACGTAACTATTGCATAGTTGCACCTTTTATCCTTTATTTTCTGATTTCATCAAATATCACAACTCATTTAAGATGAATACTTTTATAATTATCAGTTTCATTACACAACTGGATGCGTATTTCTCCAAAGAAATGGAGGGAAAAAATTGGCTAAAATAACTGCACATGATCTTGCAAAAAAACAAAAGGAAATCTCTGTAGCAGAGTTTTTTGAAAGAAATAAACATATCCTTGGATTTGGCAATCCAACAAGAGCCCTCATTACAAGTGTGAAAGAAGGTGTTGATAATGGTCTCGATGTATGCGAGGAAGTAAACATCTTACCAGAAATCTATGTAGAAATTAAAAATCATGAAGATGGAGAATGCAAGGTTATTGTTGAGGATAATGGCCCGGGCATTGTAAAAAAACAAATCAAACATATCTTTGGAAGGTTACTTTATGGCTCACGATTTCATGCCATTAGGCAAAGCAGAGGTCAACAAGGGATAGGAATCTCTGCTGTAGTGTTGTATGGTCAATTAACAACAGGCAAACATGCAAAAGTCACTTCGAAAATCCAAGAAGATAGACCCGCAACAGTCATAGAACTTGCTATTGATACCAACAAAAATCGTGCTGAAGTCATCAGCCGAGATATTGTACATTGGGAAAAACCATCTGGTACCAGAGTAGAAATCAACATTATGGCAGATTACAAGCGAGGGAAACATTTTGTGTATGAATATCTACAAAATACTTCTGTTGTTAATCCTCATGCACAAATTACTTTTAAGGAACCTGATGGAACTGAGCACTTCTTTGAAAGAACTTCGGAAACACTGCCTAGAGAATCTGTTGAGATTAAACCTCACCCTTATGGAGCTGAACTTGGAACTTTAATTAAAATGGCCAAACATACAAAGAGTCGGAAACTTTCTGCGTTTTTAAAAAACGAGTTTACGAGTATGGGTGACAGAACAGCCAAGGCAGCATGCGAAAAAGCAAATTTGGAAAGAGATCTGAATCCTAAGGAGATGACTAGGGAACAGTTTTTGGCATTGCATAAAGCATTTAAAAAAGTCAAAATCATGGCACCACCTACTGATTGTCTTTCACCCATAGGGGAAACATTAATCAAAAGAAGTTTAAAACATGAGACAAAAGAAATTTCACCAGAGTTCATAATTATAGCATCTAGACCGCCTTCAACATACTCTGGCAATCCCTTTCAAGTAGAAGTAGGACTTGTATACGGTGGCAATCTACCAAAGGACACTACCGTAAAAGTAATGAGGTTTGCAAATCGAGTGCCACTATTGTATCAGCAGGGGGGTTGTGCAACCACTACTGCAATCTCTTCAATAGACTGGAGACGATATGGCTTTGATCAAAAATCTGGTAAAGGAATGCCTTCAGGCCCTGCAATATTTTTAATACATGTATCATCAACCCTTATACCTTTTACATCCGAAAGTAAGGAAGCAATAGCAGATGTTCCTGAGATTGAAAATGAGATCAAACTCGCATTGCGAATATGTGCAAGGAAAGTACAACACCACATCCACAAAAAAGTCAAACGTAAAAAAACACGAGAGAAATTTGAACTTATTACCAAAATCTTACCAGAGATTGCTAAAAAATCGTCTAAAATGCTTGATAAACCAGTACCTATTCTGGATGCAGTGATCACCAAAATTATGGATATAGTATGGATTGAAGATCTCATTGAATATGAAAAAGTTTCTGGAAAAGCTACTGAAAAACCTGTTCAGACAACGTTACTTGAGGGACCATCAGAACGACATGATAGTGGCACAATAACAAAAAGCAAAATTATGGTAGTAAATTATAAACGCACATCACAGAAATTCAATCTTTATGCGACAATCCCCAAAGATGCCGTTGTAGGAACAGTAAATCCCAAACCCGTAAAGATTAAAAGCAATTACATAAAATGGAATTTGGATACCATTCCTTCTGCGGACAAAATAGATATCAATTTTGAACTTGCTGGCCTAGAGGAGGGAGATTTTGATGAGAATGACATATACATTGAAAACATAAATCCTTCATATGTGATAGGAGCAAATAAATGGGAGGGTGAACAGTCATGAGGAAAGATTATGCAGATGTAATTAAAAAGATAGATTCGGTTGCATCAAAGATTTATGATGATTTAGAAAAGACAGAAATACCCTTTATTCAACTTCCCACTCGTTCTAAATCCAATATAGAATTCAATGAGAAATTTAATGTTTGGAAATACGGGAAAAACAAGATACAAAGATCCGCCAAATCACTTGATGGGGCATATATGCTGCTTCGTACAATGTATATGGTAGATTTCATAAAGGAAATGATTAAAATAAAGAAATCTTCGACATTAAGAGAGATGTATTATATCTCTGAAGGCTGGGACCTTGCAAAATTCCATTCTCAGAATGAATCTAACTCACTTGCAGAAGATCTAGAGGTTATTACAAGTTGTATGAGGGAAGATTTCAAGCTTAGACCTGAGGAGGATGGAGCACGAGTTATTGGTAATATTACCATTGAAGAGATAACTAGAAACAATCGTAAAAAGAAGATTCATTGCCAAGATGATGTTGGTGACTCTGGCTATTCGATTCCTTACAATGTTGAACCTGAAAAAATATCTTTCAAAAGTGCAGATGTTGACTTTATTATTGCGATAGAAACAGGAGGTATGTTTGATCGACTTGTAGAAAACAGATTTGATAGTTCCTATCGAGCATTGCTTGTTCACTTGAAAGGTCAGCCTGCAAGATCTACAAGGAGGTTTATCAGAAGGCTAAACGAAGAAAAAAATATTCCAGTTTTGGTATTTACTGATTGCGATCCATGGAGTTTCAGAATATTTGCCAGTGTTGCATATGGCGCCATCAAAACTGCACATATTTCAGAATATCTTGCTACACCTTCATCTCAATACCTGGGTGTAACTCCTTCAGATATTGAAAATTATGATTTACCAACCGATAAGCTAACAAAAGAGGACATAAAATCTTTAAAAAGCGAACTTTCAGATCCGCGGTTCCAGGATTCCTTCTGGAAAAACGAAATCAAACTTCAACTTAAGCTTGGAAAGAAATCTGAACAGCAGGCTCTAGCAAAATATGGTCTAGATTATGTAACAGACACATATCTACCGGAAAAGCTAGCTGAAATGGGGATGATTAAAAAGTAATATCATTCCTCTTTTTTATTCCAGAGTTCGCCAGGTGACACCATAAGATCCCTCAATCGTAACACGCTGTTTTCATCAATCTGTATGTATGTTTTACTAAATATGCCGCCTTCCGAATCTGCAGGACTGGTATATATATACAAACGTTTACCATGCATAAACTTTGGTTCAGGCCCCCCAAATTCCGATCTTTTGCCAATGACAAAAGTATAGTGAAGATAAAAAGCCACGTCCAATATTATAAAAATTCCAACTAGAAAACACCAACTTAAAATCCAATTTTCTAGATTGAGCACTGCCCAGTTCGATCCCAGTTCCAAAACGAAAGCACCCAATGCAACAAAAACAATCCAGAGAATAAACAAAATTGAGACAATCAAAAATATTTTAGTTAACGTAGTATATAAAACTATAAGTCGGCTATCATCAACCTCATCTAAATTTTTTCGTATCTTAAACATAGCTACCTACGGCATAAGGTACTGTATTTTTATGTTTTAATATTTTCTGTTTACAGTTTTCTGCATTATCCTCAAAATAAACTCTTGATACTACCATCTTTCCCTTTGGAAAAATGTGAGATCAATTCTATCCCAATCATCAAAATCATTTCTTCCGCGCGAACCATCTGAATAATCCACTATATTATACATATATCCATAGTTCATAACACTTACATACGGCCTCCATTTCCACCAGTCCAGCTGCCAAGGATATTTACCTTCCTGATCATCACATCCTGGAGTATTTCCATGGAATATTCCCAAGGTATGACCACACTCGTGCATATATGCACTTGCATAAGCAATGTCTCTATTTATGAATGGGATTCTTGCCTTTTCTTCCATACCATTGCTCGATATTTGATACGAATCAAGATATGGACCAACGCCACCCCAAAAAACAAAGCCATTTATCTCCGCCTGAAATACAACCAATCCATAGTGAAAGACACCACGTCGCCAGTTGTTCGAATCGCCATGAAGGAAATAATCTGAATAGAAATCTTGAAGTTCATCATAACTTGAAAAATCATCAAATGGAATCGTATCGCTACCACCCATACAACCATCATCAAGATGATAAACTACATTCTGTCGATCATATGCCGTTCTCAGCAGTTCCTTTGCTCCGTCCGGTAAAACACTGCTTTTCTCGCCGTTTGGTCCTTCATCCATTTGATCAAGTTCAACAAAAAGATCTTTTCTGAATGGATCTGAGCCCCATCGTGATGTTTTATATTCCTCTACATTATCTAATCCATCTTGATCTGGATCAAGCGTGGAATGATCGTCATAAATAAATGGATCATATACCCAATAGTGCATATCATGCCAACTATCATAGTAATGCCCCCATTTGTGTTCCCATTCTATTGGAACTCCATCACCATCGGCATCCTCGCCGGTGTTATCCACTTCAGGGTCCGTTCCATAAATATTTACCTCAGTCCAATAAGGAATTTTATCTCCATCTGGATCAGTTTGGTAAATATCAAACCAAAGTTCACAATCTCTCTCCTTTTGATAGATGCTACCATCATCACATCCGTTAAGTCTGCCGTAACCGCTGGGATCTGCATCAGTAGGTTCATCACTGGTAAAATCATCTCCCCACCAATGTCCCGATTTTATGCTATAAATGAGATCAATGTCATAGCTATCCAAATAACCATCAGAATCACTACTTATATCACATAATTTATTAAGACCAAAATTCCAATCCCACAGCTGGATTGTGATGTTAACAAATTCTTCATCATCGGGAACGTCAAGTGTCGCAGACCACTGTGGATCATAAATATATTTGGTATTACGCCAAACGTCACTTTTGAATTCAACGTCGTTAATGAACACTTTGACGAAAAAATCAGGATCACTAAACCGATCGATTTCCTCTTTTGCATGAACTTGCGGATCGTCTTTTTCTAGCGATCGTATCTTTTGTATTTCTACCGTTACTGCCACATCAACCAATGGATCTAAATCTGTTTGATTTAGACGTGTTATATCTGCAGACACAATAGAGTAGGTAGAAAATAGAAAGATAATCGTCAGAATCAAAGATATTGTTTTTTTGATATATACTCTAATATTAATGCCCCCTTTTGCTATCTTTTTTTATTGTTTTTCTTATTACAATATATAATCGCCTTTCACATATATATATTTCCCCATCAATTTTATTTGACTTCTTTAACAAAGAAAAAACATCTTTTTAAAACAGAATGTATTTTGGCAAGGGTTTGCATCTTTTAACAAATGGATGGAGGCGCGTGGCCTAAAACTCTCCCCCTATGGCAATGATTTTTATCCTTCCAATATTTGTTAATGTCTATCTGGAAGAGAGTCATAAACTTCAGAAGGCTGATCAGTATCAACAAGTGTTAAATAATGTAATTAACATTCCTTATGTTGTTTATTATTGAGTTGGTGGAGAATGAAGATGGATCACCAGTTGAAAACCAAAAATAATTCTTTAGAACTTGCAAATGAAAGCAGCAATATTTCCAGTATATTGGAAACTGCAAATGAGATGAATGTAGTCTTTGTTAGACTACAATTCGTTGATATTCTTGGTACGCCAAAAAACATAATTATTCCGACAGGTAGGCTAGAAGAAGCATTGACTGAGGGCATACCATTCGATGGATCATCTATTGCAGGATATGCAACAATTGAAGAATCAGATAAAATCGCAAAGCCAGACCCAAGGAGTTTTACAATTCTCCCTGAGAATATTGAAAAAAGAAAAACAGCGAAAGTTAACTGTGATATCTACGAGCCAAATGGAAAGCGATTTGATGGAGATACGAAATACATTTTGGAGAAAATAGTTAACAAAGCCAGAGATCTTGGCTATATCTACAACACTGGACCAGAATGTGAATTCTTTTTATTCAAAAAAAATGGAGAAAAATCTACATTAACCCCTAATGACTCTGCAGGATATTTTGATTTATCTCACCGCGATATAGCAGAGGGAATTCGCGCAGACATCTCCCTAGCATTGGAAGAGATGGGTATAAATACATTTACATCACACCATGAGGTTGCCTGTGGGCAACATGAAATAAATTTCCGATATGCCGATGCAATAACCACGGCAGATAGAACCATTACACTAAAATATATAACAAAGGTAATATCTGCCCAACATGATTTGCATGCATCATTCATGCCTAAACCATTGTATGGAGTAGCTGGTTCAGGTATGCATGTCCATCAATCACTTTTTACCACCTATGGAGAAAACGCTTTCTATGATCCCAATGGTGAAAATCAATTAAGCGATGTTGCTCGACATTTTATTGCCGGTTTATTAAAACATATCAAGGAACTATGTGTAATACTTAATCCAACTGTAAATTCGTATAAAAGACTTGTTTCTGGCTATGAAGCCCCCACATACGTCTCTTGGGCAAACGGAAACAGAAGTGCTCTTATTCGCATCCCTTCAAAAAGAGAGAAAAGCACTCGTTGCGAACTAAGAAACCCTGATCTTTCTGGCAACCCTTATCTGCAGTTTGCTGTTATGCTCGCAGCAGGACTGAAAGGCATCGAAGACAAACTGGAACCACCCACACCTGTTGAAAAGAATATCTATTCCCTATCAGAAGCGGAACGTAGGGAACATGGCATAGAACATTTGCCCGACAGTCTTGGTCATGCATTATCTCTCATGCCAAAGAGCAATCTAATCCAAGATGTACTGGGTGAACATATCTTTAATAACTTTCTATACGTAAAGCGCAATGAGTGGAGAGAATATAGCACTCAAGTCACAAAGTGGGAAACCGATAAATATCTGTCAATTGTATGAATAAATACTGCTGCCACTCAATTTTTACATTTTTTATCCTGGCAACCAATATTGGTTTGCATAGTTTAGAAACGAACGAAATACTGCCTTATAGACATTTTTTTACAGACGTTTCAAATGTGTCAATAATAAAAGGAGAACTCATCAAGTAGTTTGTCCATAAAAGATATATAACATATGATTATACTTTGGTTCAATGAACAACGACGAGATAAAACAGATAATACATGAAAACAAGATACGTTGGATACAAATACATCTCACCGATTTATTCGGTAAATCACGAGTTCTACACATCCCAGCAAATAGATTTCTTGAGGACGATATACTAGAGCGCGGTATTGGTTTTGATGGTTCCTCAGTAGGACTAGCCAACATTGAAAAGTCAGATATGATAGCCATGCCAGATACGGAAACTTTTCTTGTTTTACCTCATGAAACAGATGAAGCAAGGATACTAGCCGATGTTTATGATCCCTCCATGCAAAAATCCTCTGTTGATCCAAGACGAGCTCTAAAAAATGCAGTAAAAACAGTAAATGAAAATGGTTTCAATGCAATTAAAATCTCCCCTGAAATAGAGTTCTTTGTATTGGGGCAAAGTACTGAAGGTTCTTACAACATCAATAGTAATGAAGGATACTTTTGTTCTCCCCCTTTAGATAATGCAAAAGAATACAGAAAAACCTTATCTGATTTATTGCTCGACAGCGGATACAATGTAAAATATCACCATCACGAAAACGGCAAATATCAACATGAGATTGAAATTAAATCCTTAGATGCGATTGATGCGGCCGATTTTTGTATCTATTTCAAATATCTGGCAAGAGAAGTTGCAAATCTTAATGGCATACAAGTAACTTTCATGCCAAAGTTATTCTCCAAAGAATCAGGAAATGGAATGCACGCACATGTATCAATATATAAAGATGAAGAGAACATGTTTTTAGATAGAAATGATGAATACAATCTAAGTCAAACTGCACGATACTTTATTGGAGGTTTACTTAAACATTCAAGGAGTATATCTGCAATTGCCAATCCAACTATAAACTCTTATAAACGGTTGGTACCTCATTTTGAAGCACCAATATACATTGCATGGGCACAACACAACAGGAGTAGTTTGATAAGAATAGCTGCAAAGAAAAATGTTGATGTCGAAATAAGAAATGCAGATCCGTCGGCCAACCCTTATCTCTTTTTCGCTGCAATTATACATGCAGGTTTCGACGGTATAAAGAAAAAAATTGAATATGAACCTGTTGAAAAAAATATCTACAAGATGACTAAAGAAGAACTCAAAAGTTATGGAATAGATAAGTTACCAAGTAATCTGCTTGAAGCACTTGAAGAATTAGAAAACGATGATACTCTTAAACAAGCAATAGGGGAAAAACTGATAGAAACATACATCGAAAAAAAAAGGGAAGAATGGAAACAATATATGTCCGAAATATCGGGGTTGGATTATAAGTATTATTTTAATTGCTGACATTTCTACAAAAAAACAATATCAGAAACTTTGGGTGATTTAGTTATTTTTGAGTTGCATCTTACTGCATTGAATGATTTATTTCTGATTGTTCAGATATATTGCAAAAGATTGAACATGGTTTGTCGGTAAAAATAAATGAGACGTAGAGAGCTATTCATCACCCTGTAGCTTAATACCTAGATGATATAAACCAATCATGTGCGAAAAAAGGCTAGTCGATTTGTAAACAATGACAATTGA
>DAOWHD010000044.1 GCA_030641605.1 Thermoplasmata archaeon | reverse complement strand
AGTACTTATTGTTCTGACAATAATCGTGGGTAAAAAATTTTGGGGGGTTGTACCAATACTTCTACTTTTGTCAATTATCATATATTCATTAGCAGGCCAAATCTATCTGTTAAAAAGAAAATAATCTATAAAATACATTTAGGTAAAACCATTTTTTCGGCAAAAAAAAGCAATAAAAACATTTCTAAACGAAAAAGGTATTACATGCCATTAATATGGACGATATACCAAAAATTGGCATTACCGGTATGCCTAAGGTTGGAAAAACAAGATCGCTCTTAAAAATCATAGAATTCCTTGAAACGGCAGGATACAAGCTAGAGGGAATGGTAACAGAGCCAATCATGAAAAAAAACGAACGCGTTGGATTCTATGTAGAAGACTGGCAGACTCACGAAAAAGAGGTTTTTGCCCACGTTGACTTTGATGTGAAGGATAAAGTAGGAAAGTATGGCGTGGATGAAAGCGCTCTAGAAAAGATTGGTATACCGGCCATTGAAAAGGCGATTACAGACAAAAAGATTCACGTCATTATAATCGATGAAATAGGTAAAATGGAGATGCTTTCAGAGCGGTTCTGTGATGTAGTCATTGAAGCTTTGGATTCTGATAAACCCATAATAGTAACTCTACACAAAAAATCAAGAACACCTCTTTTGCAGGATGTTCGAAGGCGCGATGATATTAGAATTTTAGAAGTTACACCTGTTAACAGAAACCTACTCCCATACAAGATCGAAAAAATCATGAAGGAAAAACTACCACCACTTTTCTGATTATGAACAGTGCCCAGCACATTGAATGTATAACTGAAGGAAAAACAGAATTTTTAGTTTTTAAAAAGAAGAGTTCTAAGAAGGGTCCTGGTTCAAAGGACAAAGTACCTTTTTACAATCCAGCTATGGAATTGAACAGAGATCTATCTATTCCGATAAATCAATGGCTTATTGATAACAGTAATATTCATGTTGATATCTTAGATGGCCTTGCAGCATCTGGAGCACGTGGAATCAGACTGGCCAACGAGTTGGTAGGGGATTTTGATGTCATCATTAATGATTGGTCTCTGGATGCATATGACTTAATCAAAAGGAACATAAAAAAATGCAAATTGAAAAACGCATTTGCAGTAAATAAAAACCTGAATACCTTGATTTCCGATAGGAGATTTCATTATATAGATATTGATCCATTTGGCTCTCCAGTTTATTTTGTTGACTCTGCAATGAGAAGCATTTACAACGATGGAATCATTGCATGTACTGCAACTGATACTGCTACTCTCTGCGGCGTTTATCCAAAGGTTTGTCTAAGACGGTATGGTGTTCGATCTTTTCATTCTCCCGTTATGCATGAAACAGGGCTTCGGATATTGCTTGGCTTTATATGCAGAGAAGCAACAAAATATGATAAGGGCATTGAACCTCTGATTTGCTATTCTACCGATCATTATTTTAGAGTCTACGTCAGAGTGAAAAAAGGTGTGGGTCGTGCTAATAAATCTGCTGGTAATTTGAAATATGCAACTCCAAAAGAGCTGTTTTCACCTAGAGAGGATGTGGCAGATGTTGGGCCATTGTGGCTTGGGAAAATCGAAAATAAAAAAGCGATACACGAGTTGATATCTTACGTTTTTAAGAAGAAGCTTAATACCAAAGGTGAGCTTTTAAAACTCTTGGATCTATTAGAAAATGAAGCAGATGCCCCACCGTTTTTTTATACAACCGATAACATGGCCTCCTCACTGAAAACATCGGTTCCTCGTATGAGTTACATCTTTGAAAAACTAAAGAAAAAGGGATATGATGTTGCTAGGACATGTTTTAGTCCTATTGGTTTTAAAACCAATGCCCCAAGAGACGAAATCGAAGAGATTTTTAAACAGAGAAGGTAGCGTGAGGAACTTAGAATCTACAAACAGGGAAAAAAACAAAAACAGTTGAAAGTATACGACGTTTGATAACAAGATGGGGGATCATTAAACTACCAGTCAAGAATTGAAGATAGAATCTCTGACAAGGGAATGTGAATATATGGGAGAAAAGTTAAGAATCGGCGTTTTAGCATCTGGTACTGGAACTGATCTGCAAAGCATTATTGATGCATCTGAAAAAGACATGATCGATGCAGATGTTGTAACAGTAATTAGCGATAACAAAGATGCTTTTGCTCTTAAAAGAGCTGAAAAACATAAAATAAAGGCATTCTTTGTTGATCCGATTGGTAAAAACAGGGAAAAACATGAAGAAGAGATAGATGCGGTACTTACTGATAAAAATGTGAATCTTGTTGTTTGCGCAGGCTATATGAGAATACTTTCTTCCTCCTTTGTCAAGAAATGGTATAGCAAACTTATCAATATTCATCCAGCACTACTTCCCTCGTTTAAAGGAACAAATGGTCAAGGAGATGCTATTAACTATGGCGTAAAAATCTCTGGTTGCACTACCCATTTTATGGATCATGAAACGGACCATGGTCCAATTATACTGCAAGCAGCTGTAAAGGTACTTCCTGGCGATGATAGAGACAAACTAGCAGCACGTATTCTTGATGTTGAACATCAGATCCTCCCCAGAAGTATACAACTTTTTGCTGAAGGTAGATTGAAAATTGATGGTAGGAAAGTGAAGGTTCTTGCAGGGGACTCATGGAAAGATAAATATGAAACAATACCTGATGTGCTTTATCCTGAGGGTTATTAATTAGTGTAAACTATGAATTTTAATGAGACATTAAACTGGCTTTATAATTTTCAGAAATTTGGTATAAAACTTGGTTTAGAACGAATTAGTTATATTTCTAAAGAACTTGGAAATCCGCATAAAAACTACAAAGTGATCCACGTAGGCGGCACAAATGGAAAAGGTTCTGTTTGCATGTTTTTAGAATCGATATTAACCAGTGCAGGATATAAAGTTGGGGTCTATACTTCCCCACATTTACAGCATATATCAGAGCGTATAATGATTGGCAATAAAAGAATTTCAGATGAAGAGTTTGCCTCTCTTGCACATAATGTTAAGCCTATTATCGATAGGATGATGAAAAACAACGACCCTCCTACTTTCTTTGAGATTATTACTGCCATGGCATTCCAATATTTTAGTGATAAAAATGTCGATTTTGCAGTTATAGAGGTTGGTCTCGGGGGACGATATGACGCTACAAATATTGTTGATCCAATGGTTTCAATTATAACTAATGTTTCGTTGGAACACCAGAATATTCTCGGGAAAAATGTAAAGGATATTGCATCAGAGAAGGCAGGTATAATAAAAAATAATGTGCCCATAGTTACCGCAG
Source organism: Thermoplasmata archaeon (assembly GCA_030641605.1). GTDB lineage: Archaea > Thermoplasmatota > E2 > DHVEG-1 > DHVEG-1 > DAOWHD01. Next base: position 3,606 of record DAOWHD010000044.1, on the reverse strand, counting down.
CAAAAGAGGATTCTTTAAAGATTATTGAAAATGTAGCGAATGATAGAAATGCACCCATCTATCAAGTAGAAGATAAAAAATGGAAAAGGCTGAATCACAATCAAGGCGGTCAGGAATTTTACATAAAGGGCTCTCTGAAAGATTATTCCATCAGAACACAAATGCTGGGAGAATATCATGGGGAAAACATTGCACTGGCCATAGCTGCAATAGAAAGTATTCAAATGAACGGCGTCTATGTCACAGACACAAATATTTCAAATGGGATTGAAAAAACAGTTAATCCTGGAAGAATGGAAATTGTTGGTTATGACCCAGTCATTCTACTAGATGGGGCGCACAACAAAGCAGGCATGGAATCATTGGGCAATTCGATAAGAAATGATTTCGATTATGATAAACTGACATTAGTTTTAGGAATACTTTCCGATAAAGATATATTGTCGATGTTACCAACAATCGTTCCGCTTGCAGATACCGTCATTACAACAAAATCAAATAACAATCGTGCCTGCGAACCATCTGATCTCAAGGGGATGATAACAAAATTAGACAATAAAAAGAAAGTTATTGTAAAAGAAAAGATCAAAGATGCAATAGATTATGCTAAATCGGTTTCAAAGAAGAAGGACATCATCTGTGTTACTGGCTCTCTTTTTACAGTCGGCGAGGCTAAAGATTATCTTGTTTCATAAGTAAATAATGACGCTTTTAGATACAGTACGTATGAAAAGACGGCTAAAGATTGGAAAAATCCAAAAGGGTTATCATCTAGTTTCACATATGAAGAAACATGTTTGAAAACAGAAGTGAAAAACAACTAATAGTAATCTATGCTGCTATCTCCATAGCAGTTGCCTTAATACTATCTGTTTTTCATTACTTTCAGGGCTTTCACCCATATTACATAGTTATTGCTGCCAACATTGAATTTTTTTGTGTATTTTATATCTTGTACTTACCGTTGAAAGTTAAAAAGGCAAGGAAAAAACAAAAATAAGTTTTGCCTGCAAATAGTTGATATAGAAAAACTATATTCTTTGTTTTTGTGACAAACTACAAACCATACATAGTAGATGTGAAATCTCTTACAGATGCAGAAAGAGAGATACGAAAAATAGGTAGCGACCCTGAAAGTATTGGAATTATGGCACCTAAAGCAATTTCTAAGGTTATTAAACTTGAAAATGTGGTGCTTCAGGATGCAATTATCATTAAGCAAGATATGCTTTCTGTAGGTGGAGAGGTCGCTATACCGAGAAATACATTTGAACTACATGACAAAACCGGCGACATACTAATTATAGGAAATCTGAAACAATTACACAATCTTGTTGGGAAACTAGATAGACATTATCCAAGGCTAAAAAATATTGCAAAGGAACTTTCGTTATTGTTGAAGGATGTTAGATGAGTGTTTTAAAGATTGGCAAAAAAACATTTGAACTTGATAAACGAACCATTATTACGGGTATTTTGAATGTTACGCCCGACTCGTTTTCTGATGGTGGAAAGTACCTTTCCGTAGATAAGGCTGTAAAACATGCAGTGTCAATGGAGAAACAGGGTGCAGATATTATCGATATCGGTGGAGAATCAACGCGGCCCAGTGCAAAGGCAATTACTTTGGATGAGGAAATGAGACGTGTAATACCTGTAATTGAAGAATTGATTAGAAAGACCAATGTTCCCATTTCTATTGACACCTATAAATCCGAGCTTGCAGAAAAAGCACTAGATGCAGGTGCATGTATGGTGAATGACGTGACTGCCCTACAGGGTGATAAACGTCTTGTGAATATCGTTGCAGAGTATGAAGTCCCAATCTGTCTTATGCATATGAAAGGCAATCCAAGAAATATGCAGGTTAATCCTACATACGATGATATCATGGAAGAAATATGCTCGTTTTTAAAGGAAAGAGCAGAGCTTGCAATGTTTTATGATGTGAAGAAGGAAAACATCATTGTTGACCCAGGTATCGGTTTTGGAAAAAGAACGGGGAGAGGTGCAGAGGACAACTGCAAGATTTTACATCGTCTTTCTGAACTGAAAACACTTGGTTTTCCTGTTTTAGTAGGTGCATCTCGAAAGACATTTATTGGAAATGTTTGTGGGGGAAAAGAGTCACTTCCTGCCACAGAACGACTGGAGGGGAGTTTAGCAGCAGCTTGTCTAGCAGTATATAATGGCGCCAATATTATTCGTGTTCATGACGTAAAAGAAACTCGAAGGTGCCTCGATCTTGTTGATTGTGTTGTGAGATAAATACTAAAAGCAGACCGTAATTGCCATTCAAGGTTTAACATGAAACGGCATTTTCATCTAGGAAAAAAAGTTGCTGCATCATACAGCATGAAGGTAGTTTTAATTGCAACACTTATCATAGCCGTTTGGAAAAGAGAATGGATATGGGCTATCGGGTGTATCGTTGGTATTGTGATTGGTTTTGTACCAACACTTCTAAAACATGATATTAAGATTACATTACCTTGGTCTATTGAACTTCTTATTGCAGCCGTTGCTGCATTAAACATGGGTGGAATTTTGCTTGATGCATATTATGCGATTCCTGGTTACTCCCATCTAACTGATTTTTTTACATCCATTCTTGTTGCATTCTTAACATTTGCAGTTATCTACATAGTGGATGAATATTGGGATGGACTTAAAATGGATAAATACGCTATGGCATTTGTCGTGATAGTAACTACAATGGCATCTTGTGTATTACTTGAGTTTGTTAAATGGTTTAATATTATCTTCGGAGCGAAACAAGACACCGTAGAAGGTGTTCTGTTAAGTTTATTAACCGGCACCATTGGCAGTATTGTTATGGCCACCATTGGAGTAAGTCTCATAAAGAAAGGAAAATTTGATGATATGACAAAGGATCTCGGTGAACAAGTCGACTCATATATCATCCATAGAAAGAGATAATATGTGAAAATACATGGAGTGGATGACGACTCTGGGAAAGCAAATCAAAACAGAGCAGCTTATTCTTAGGCCTTTTACGTTATCTAATACAAAGGATGATCAGCGATTGGTGGGTGATCAGGAAATCGCAAGAAATACTCTGGTTATACGATATGCTAAAAGCCGATTGTGAAAAAATTAGGAAGTAAAACTCAAACTTGTTTTGACAATATCCTGCAATTCGTCAATAAGCGTGCCCGCACCACCAGTCAAATAGACTGGTGGCATGCTCGGCTAACAAAGTTAGCCTCGGCGGGCACGCTATTGTATCGGGTTGGATACCGTGGATTAAAGGAGGTTTGTTTTGCTTCTCCTAGACCACCAGTCAGTAGACTGGTGGAATTCTTACCTTAAAAACGCTAGAGATGTAAAAGGGGTTTTTATGAAAATTTACATTTTATATTTTTGTAGAAAGATTTATATTTGCTACCTACATTTAATATTTAAGGTGAAAATGATATGAAAAAAAGTCATTTAGGGAAATTTTTGATGCTGGGAGTTGCAATCATTCTTGTATTGACAAGTTTTGCGCCTGCAGTTACTTCAAACATCCAAAATGAAAAGGAGAAAACAATTAAAATCAATGTCTTTGATACTACTACAGGAGATTTAACTAAACATTATGTT
>DAOWHD010000055.1 GCA_030641605.1 Thermoplasmata archaeon | reverse complement strand
GAGGCAAAAGTACCATTCCAAGCAATCATGAAATAATTGTTGGACAGCCTCGATAACTTGCAAAAAAGATCCTTTCAAAAATAATAGATAATTGTTTCTCCTGAATCTTCAGTTCAGGGTTCATATGGTTTCATGAAGCGGCCAACTGGGGGCCATATAAAGCCCAATGGGGTCTACAGTATATAAAGTCCGAAATTCAAGCATTCATCTGAATATTATCCACATCCTTTAGAAAAAATATATAATCAACAACCCTTATTCCGCATAATTATAAAATATCATACCCAGTACTTGGCATAAAAGCAGGGCGATGAAATGAATCTAAATGGAAAGGTCATTTTAATATCAGGTGCCACTGGCGGCATGGGTAAAGAAATAGTGAAACTGCTCTCCAAAGAGAGAAGTAAATTAGCACTTTTTGCCAGAAGAGAAGAAAAACTTAAAGAGATATCTGACGAGATCAACAATAATGGTACAGAATGTATATTCAAAAAAGGTGATGTAAAAAATATTGACGATATTAAGAATGCTGTTGAATTCATACATAAAAGTTATGGCAGAATAGACATAGCCATATTAACCGCAGGTGTTCTTGTACCCAATCCAATTCAAACATTCGACGGTAGCATAATAAAAAACTCTATGGAAATCAATTTCATGGGAGATGTCTACTTTATAGAGCATCTCCTGCCCATCATGAAATCTCAAAAATCAGGCACCATTGCAGTAACCTCCACACTGCCTGATAGAAGAGGCGTTCCTGGTTGGGGCGCATATGGTGCCAGTAAGGCAGCATTAAGCTGGCTTATGGAAAGTCTAAGAGCAGAGGCGAAACAGAGATACAATATAAATATGATAACAGTAAAGCCTGGTTCTGTTAAAACTCCAATGATAGAAGGATACCATAGAAGAGGTGCCATCCAAGCAGACAGAGCAGCAGAACTTATAATAAAAGGTATCAAAAAAGAAAAGAAAGTAATTCAATTCCCGCTTGGCCAGGTTTTGATGATTAGATCAATGGACAGGCTTCCCGTATTTGCCTATGATAAAATAGATATTGAGAAGCAAAAGTGCGATGGATATCCAGTTGTTGAAGAAAAATGAATGCAAACGTCTTGTGTATGAAAAATAATATATCGTTATGCTAACGATTGGCAAGTTGATGCAATATGAATCCGCTTTTTAATCCCTTGACTTCATTGCCCTTACTAAGAAACTATATTTTTGATCCAGGTAGAATAAAAAGATTAAATCATAATCAGTTGAAAAGATATAGAGATAAAGCATTCAAACAAATAGTCAAGTATGCATACACTGTACCGCTCTATCACAACAAATACAAAAAAGCCGGCATTCATCCAAGCGACATAAAAGGGATAGACGACATCGTAAAACTTCCTTTTATATCAAAAAAGGATCTGGTGGATAACTTTCCAGATAACATTATACCTGTCGGCTATAACAAAAATAAAGGATTTGTTATTTGTACTGGTGGCACAACTGGAAAACCTGTTTCAATATATGTAGATTTTCTGACGATGGGCAAAGCCGCTGGCATAACTGTTAGAGAAATGAATTTTTTTAATTTAAATTGGAGAAAGACAAGATTTGTACACATTGGTAATTTTAATCAATATAGAGTTGATCTTATAGCACAGGAGAATTTTCAATCCCACATAGAGTCATTCATTTCCATGAAAAATCATCTAAATATAGATGTAGACTTGCCAATGGTTGACATTATAAACAAGTTAGATAGTTTTAGACCAGATGTCATCATGGCGTATCCTGCCACTTTTCAACATCTAGCTTTTCTTAAAAGAAAGGGATATGGAAAAAACATTAAACCAAAGCTCTTCTGGACAGGAGGGGCAATGTTAGATGAATATACAAAAAATTATGTAGAAGATGCATTTGGATGCAGGCTTCTCAATATATATCCATCTGTTGAAGCTGGAGCTAACATAGCATTTGAATGTTTAGATGGAACCTGGCACATACACTCTGATTTCTTTAATGTTGAAGCCATAGATGACAATGGTGAATTGGTTCCTACAGGAGAACGAGGGCATGTTGTGCTAACTCGTCTTTGGGGAAGAGGGACACCCATAATTCGATATACTGGAATGGATGACTGGGTCAGACTTTTACCACCTGAAGAATGCAACTGTGGGCTGGCAACTCCAATTATAGAAGGCGGCATAGAGGGCAGAATGAGAGCGAATATAGTTCTACCGAATGGAAAGATCTTTCCACCTGGCGCATTTTGTTTTATTACACCTGTACTTCATAAATTTAAAACATTCAAAGTTAAACAATACCAAATAGTGCAGAAGAAAATAGATGAAATAGATATACTACTTGTAATTGACGACGACTTGCGCAATGTAGGAGCATCTGTAGATACAATTGCCAAAAATGTAAAGGAAGCTTATCTGAAGAAGGTCGGGTTGGGAGTTGTAATAAATGTAAAGGAGGTAACTGAAATAAAAAAGGCTAAAAATACAAGTAAGCCTCCACCAATTGTTGTATCACATGTAAAAACCGAAGAGGGCTATAGGATTCTTGAATCTAACAAGTAATCACAGCCTCAATATGTCGTATAAAAAGCAGTCTAAAAATCATCGATTACCAAGAACTCATACGTTTCATAAGATTACATTATTAATAAAGCAGGATATTCGCCTTTCTAAATTATGATAGAGAGAATCAATATAAAAAAAATCAGTAAATTGTTTCCCATCATTGGGATTATTATCCTTGTATATATTATAATTGATATCGGCACTGAAAAAATAGTTTATACTTTTATTTCAATCCCAATCCAGTTTTATGCACTAGCTTTGTTGCTATTCATCCCAAGATTGTTTTTATCCTCATACAAATGGCAATATATTTGTAGAAAACAGAAAATGGATTTTAGCCTATTGTATCTTGCAAAGATTTTTCTGATAACTTTGTTTTTGGGCAGCGTAACACCTGGCTCCATTGGGCTGCACCTAAGAATCCATTATCTTAAGGAGAAAAGTAAGGCATCTTTAGAAAAATGCATAGCCAATTCATTAACAGAAAGTGCCTTAGCACTTATTGCTGGTCTTTTTTTGGCACTAATTGGATCAGTCGTCTTGATTGACAAGTTTCCAGAATTGATCGTCATATTGTTGCCTTTTTTTATATTCTATACATCTGCATTTGTCGTTTTAATCAAGAAAGGCAGAGGAAACAGAATTTTCAATATTTTCATCAGGCCACTTATTCCCGCGAAATTCAAAGAAACAGTGAACAAATCAATAGAATCGCTGTATAAGGACATACCAAGGTTGAGAGATACTCTTTTCCCTTTTCTGATTGAAATTTTGATATGGGTAGTTGCTGCTTCACAAGTTTACATTATCGCTCAGGCATTCTCGATAGAAATACCCTACTTTTTATTTGTGCTAATTAGTATAATCTCTGTCATCATCTCCAACGTTTTACCTATATCGATTGGTGGCTTAGGCATACGAGAGGGAACGTTTGTCTTTTTAATGTCAAAATTTGGAGTTGATCCTGAAATAGCTTTTGTCATTTCATTAAGTGGTTTTATGGTAAAAATACTGATTCCAGGCCTAATAGGGTTGATTATCTCATTTGGGATGGGGAAACGAGTTATTAAACCCACCAATCCTCTCTAATTATCAATTTATTCAACAGAAGCAACAGGCATCTATCGGATATGTGAAAATTGCTATTTTTGAAGAAATCAAAATCAAGATTTTTCCAATCATCAAAGTCGCCTTTGCCATTAGTTCCATCCGAGAAAGAAAATGTCAACTTCTATATATTCTAAGATTTATACATATTCAAATGAAGGAAGATCTTCGCAAAGAGTTGATGAAAAAGAGAAAAAGTTTGTCCGATGTAGACATATCAAGGAAAAGTAGTCAGATTGAAGAAAGACTTTTTGAAATGAATGAATACAAAGAATCGCAAACAATTCTCTTTTATGTTTCATACGACAATGAAGTTTACACCCACAATATGATAAGAAAAAGCATGTCAGAAGAGAAAAATGTGGTTGTACCCGTATCTAATAAAGAAAACAGAACGCTGATTTTATCCAAACTTGATAAATGGGAAAATCTTGAAACTGGCTCCTATAATATTCTAGAACCAAAAAAGGAATGTATAGAAAAAATCTCCCTCAACATAATCGATTTAATCATCGTTCCCGGTGTAGGATTTGATAAACAAGGTCATAGAATTGGACACGGAATGGGATACTATGACAAATTGTTAAAGAATTCTAGAGATGCAAGCCATATAGGACTAGCATTTGAACTACAACTAGTTGACAAAATACCAACTGAAAAACATGATGTCCCTGTTGAAAAGATTATCACGGAAAAAAGAACGATAAATTGCAAAGAGTCTAGGTCACAATTTCTTTAAGTTTGTCTTCTTCCAGTGCTTTTTTGATCTCCATAGATATCCTTTCACCATAGCTTATCGAATCACCATAAAGGTAACCAGAATGAGGTGTGAATCGAGTCAGTGGACTTCCAGGTATTCTCATTGAAACATCAAAAACGACCATTTCCTCTTTTCCCTTATCAGCTGCAATAGCACCCTGAAGTGCAAATGGACCAATGATGCCAGGGGGGCATTCTTTCTGTGTTGTTTTTACAAACTTTTCACCTAGTACAAAGATTTTCTCAATAATGGATTCCTTGGTAGTTGCCGCAATATGGCCTGTTTCGATTAGTTTTGGTTTCATATATTTTAAAACTTCTAGTTGTTCATTTGCAGGGAGTCTAATGAGTCCATCAAGATTAGTCTGTCTTCTTGTATCTGTCCCCATTATCTCCAGCTCATCATCAACTGCCGAATAGAAATAATTAAAATTAATCTGAGCGCCTACCACATATTCTTCAATCACAGCTTTTTTGAGTGATTCTTTCGTTATCAGTTTCTTCTTAAGCAGTTCATCTGATTTTTTCTTGTAATCCTTATGATCAATTGCATAAAAAAATGCTCTTTCATAACCGCGAATAGCTTCATTCACTTTCACTATAACAAGTCTGTCGATATCCTTTGGCGATTTGAGTATCTTGGGAAATCGTATCCCTGCTTTTTCCAATAAGTAATATTGATTCTTTGGAACATCCCTTTCTTCAAGTTTCAACATGCCTCGTGTTCCATAAATCGGAACCTTGAAATTTTTCTCAATATCATTAAAATCAAAATAAACCCAGAAATATCTGTTGTGTATAAAAATCGTATTTCTTTTTCGCAATTCTTTTTGAACCTCTGGTTTGGTGATATTTGCAAATTTATCTAGAACAATAGTTTCATCGACGCACCCCCGCCCATCTTCACGGGTTTTGTAATATTTTGTGTATGTCTTCTCTCTCCCTTTTTGACAGACTGCAATTGTTCGAAAACCATGTTTTTTAGCACCTCTGCAAACGTCAAGACCAGAATGGCCTCCAAGAACTCCTATCGTAATGTTATCTTTATCATAAGTCTCTACTAGCCTTTGAATTTCTTTTCTATCTATCATATAATATCTCCAAACACAAAATCATTTGAATTTAACCCTTTTTGACATATGCAGTGGTAATGGCAAAAGATCCTGCGGATAATCTTTTACGTTTTCTGATATCTTTTCTTTTAACTCGTCAAGTGAATATGTTTTTTTTTCTGCAAAATTTGTATCTCTGAATCTTGGTGTAAATGAATTGCTTTCTAGTTCTTTATCTCCAATTACCAAAATAATTGGAACCCACTCCGTTTCTGCGTCCCGTATTTTCTTACCGACACTTTCCTCCCTATCGTCAATGTCGGCTCTAATAATTACTCCATATTTTGAAGAATTTAATTCTTCGATGAATTTTTCACAGTCGCTGACAAATTCATCCTTAACAGGAACGAATCTAACTTGAGTTGGTGAAAGCCAAAGTGGAAGCATCGGTTTTTGGCCCTTTTGCATTTTAATGGCTTCTTTTTCAAGTAACGCATAGATTACTCTTTCAATAGCACCTGATGGACTGCAATGAAGTATCAAAGGATGTTTCTGTACCCCATCCTTATCTGTGAATTTTATATCATATCTTTCACCGTTTTCTATATCAATTTGATCAGTGCTTAATGCTGATGCTTTATCTGACATATCTACAAAGTTAAACTCGAATTTTAAAATAAAGTAAAATATCCTTTCATCCCAAGTCTCCATTAAAATAGGTTTCCCAAGTCTTTTTACCAAATCTACAATAAATTCCTTATTTTCTTCATAAAAATCTTTAGTTGTTCTTAAGGCCATTTCTATATCATCGTTTTGAATCCCGATATTTTTCAAAACGCTGAGACTTAAATCAAATCTTACTTTGAATTCATCCATAGCCATATCTAAATCAGATACCATTGCATGAACATCAGGCATCGTAAAAGCTCTGAGTCTTCTAAGACCCGCAAGCTCTCCGGATTGCTCTCTTCTAAAAGAGTATTTTGTAAGTTCATAGAGCTTGAGTGGTAAAGCCTTATAGCTAATTGTAGCATCATGAGCCATTAAAAATTGTCCAAAACAAGCGGCAAATCGCAAGAAGAACCTTCTTTTATCGCTTTCAATTTGATATTGTCTTGCGGGAAATCTTTGTAAATATTTTGAAAGTGTTGGATGATCCATATCATACATTATCGGAGTTTCTACTTCAAGGCCACCATATTCAGCAACCCTTCTATTAACATATTGCTCGATTAATTTTTTTATAAACCTGCCCTTTGGATAAAACCTCATGTTTCCCCCATCGGATGCGGGTTCATAATCCGCAATTTCTAATTTTTGCATCAATTTAACATGGGCAGGCTCTTGTTTTATGGCTCTAGATTTTTCTTTTTCATAAAATGAAAATTTCTTTAAATTTTCATGTCCTTTGAAGTTAAAGTTGTCAATCTCGTGCAACTCACCATCTTCTGTTAGAATATTCCAGTAAGAACTAAGTTTCCTTTCTTTTTTTAGCGACTCTGACTCTTCTTCATTTTTTCCACCGGGAACAATGTCTCTAGACAGTTCTGATAAGGGATGCCCTTTACAGGATATTTTAAACGCTTTATACCATCCGAAGGGGGATCGTTTAACATTGAAATCTTTATTTTTCAATTCGTATTCAAGTTCAACCAGTATCTCCTTAGCAATCTTTGGTCGCCCCAAATCAGAGGAAAGATGCGCATATGGGTAGATCATTATATTCTTGGCTTTTAGTTGTTCAGCTGTTTTTTCAATTTCTGCAGTTGCATCTAAAACCGCTTGACGTGGAGATTTCTCATCGTTTTTTTCTACGGCAATAAATACAGTCAAAGCTTCTTCCAATCTATCTTTCTTTAGTGATATCTCTTCAGGATTAGAGATGGCTTTGCCCTTTACTTCATATTCGATATAATCGCTATGTATAAGTAGTAATTTCATAGAATCAAATCCCGTAAAACAAGTGAATGTTTTTAAAGATAATGATTAAAAAATTTAATGGGGGAGGCGGCGGAGGTGTTTAACACCGTTAATAAAAAAATTCAATTTGAATCTACTTGCAATCCCATCTCTCCGCCTAAACACATACATGTAGCAAATGATATAATAAAGTTTCGGAAAAAAAAAGTTCTTTTTTTTTGCTTTCTTAATCTCAGCTTTTGTTTTCTTTTTTTCAATTTTCAAGCGCTCTTTTTCAAGTTTAGATCTTATTTTTTCTTAATCACCTTCTCTGCAACAGAAATGCAAGCTAGGTAATCATCAAGAGTGTGAAGAAGAGAAGAAACAGAGTTTCCCGTGATATGCGTCTCTAATCGTGTCCCGTTGATTTGTGATTTTGCGAAATTTAAATTATCTACTTGTATAGATCTCAGAATGGTTTTTGCTTTTTTTGCATCATCATATTCTATATTTACATCGCATGTAATTTTCATATTCCTACCTTTATTTGTTTAGAAAGAATCATATTTGCTGCATCTAAAAATTCTTTTTCCTTTTTGGAATCGATTGTGGCCCCAGCAGCAATTTTGTGACCGCCGCCATTGCCATTTAGACTTGTTGCAACTTCTTTCAAAGCAGATCCAAGATCTAATCCATTACTTACCAAATATTGATTTCCTCTACCAGAAATATGTATTTCATTTTCCTTTTTTACAAGAGATAATAAAGGCTTTTTTTTATCAAGAATAAAGTTTGTAGCAATGCCTCCAATCACACCGCCTAACGAAGATCTATTGCTATAGAAATACCGAAGAGCTGCCTTCTCTTTAACGCCATCCTTTTCAAGCTTCAACAGCTCATCTAGAATCTTCTGCCTATAATCTTTTTCAAGTTTTACTGCTTCACTAAAAGAACTTTTATCGCCTAAACATACTGCAAGTCCAATTCCGCGATTTCCCCCCTTCCCGCATGCATCAAGTAAATCTGCAAAACGTTCCAATTCACATTGTAGTACCTCAGAGCGGTAACGCACCCTAATGACCGTGTCAAGAATATTTTTTTCACAACCGTTTTTTATCAATTTGAGTAGTAGAAACGACTGGAGTTTTCTTTTTTGTTCATCATTAAGGTCTTCAATTTTTGCTTTTTTGTTGAGATGTAATCGTTCTAACAGTTCATGTATTGCCTCTTTGTTTCCTGAGATACCAGCATAAAATGGATCAACAGAGTAATACAGAGCGTCAAAAAGTGTTTCTCCATAAAGTTTTATTCCAGTATATTTTTTCAAAAATCCTTTTTTCAGTGCATCTTCCAAAATGGTCTTATTGTATCCTCTAATGCTACCAATATACTGCTTATCGCCAGTGGCACCGGCAAGCGCAAGTGGTGCTAAATCCATATTTTCCCGGCTAAGAGCTTTTGCCACCGAATAACTCAAACTCGCGCCAGATGCCTCATAGTTTCCATTAATCCCACACAAATTTGCGTTTATTTGGAGAATATCATCACTAGTTTCCGATTTGTGGGCCTGGTGATGATCAATAATGATTGCCTTACAATTGAATTGTTCTATGGTTTCTATCTGGCCGCTACCCATGTCAGAAAAAATAATAATTTCATTTTCCTCTTTTTTTACACGCTCTAAACCTTGTGTGAAGGGATTTCTCATAAGGCTAACATGAAAATCATATCCCTCACGGTTAAGAGCCGTGCAAATAATGCCGGCTGCCGTAATCCCATCAGCATCGTAATGCGAAATTACCCGAAATCTAGTAGATTTTGGCGTTGCTATAATCATCTTTGCCGCTTTTCTGCTCAATTCTAGTACATCATCTGCCATGGTTTAAAGTAAAAGTATCTACCATTTAAAAAAGGTAGTGATTATTCAAACATAAGTTTAGCTTGTTTAGGTTTGTATCTCCATTCCTTTGGAAGCTTATTTGTAGAGTGATAATATTTCGTAAGACGTCGTATCTTGGATTCGGTAAGATGCAGATTTCTTTTGTTTGATACATCTTTTTTGTGTATCTCGATATGCTCCCTTATTTGTAAAGCCTTACTGATAAGATTTTTTAAATCCTCAGGAATTTCCGAATGCATCTTGTTTTCCTCAAGTATCCTAGTAATTTTTTTACCAGTAGCTATCTTTACATCAGGAACGGCAAATTGATCCCTTAATACTATACCAATCTCACTTGTAGACTTGCCATTTTTTGCAAGCTCTATGACATGAGATTCTACTTCACGCGGCTTAAGTGAGCTCCAATCAGGATGTTTTTTTCTACCAAGTACATGAGTAGATCCCGATTTCCCTTTTCTTCTTGCATGCATTCGTGCCATTGTATTATACTCCAAGATACCTATAAGATAAGTCCCGAATAAAGTTATAATATATAAACCTACAGGATGTCAACATGGAAGTTTTCCCATTATTTTGTCTTTTTGAACCTTGGCCCTAATTTTTTCATGACTTTTGGAAGTGTTGTATACTCCATATCCGCCATAGGAAGACGGTGCGGTTCAAATGGACCATGTCTTCTCATATAGTCCATAACATCCTGTGCTCTTCTCCTCGTAATATCAAAAGCGGGATCGTCAAATAGATCTACTGGTTCAGTTAATTTGCCGTTTCTAAGTTGAAAGCCAAGTGCAATAACACGAGGTGGACCGTCAAACCTTGTGCACTGTGCATTACCAACTGAAACCGGCATTAGAGGACCATTATGAGATCCTCTCATCCATCCTGAGACGAGATGACCTAAAGAAAAAGCTTCAATGACTTCTCCTAAAGCAGGTAATCCTGACTGTGCCCTCACGAAACCTGCAGGATCATCCTTGCCAACATACTCTCCTGCTATCTGATAAAGCTTTTCAGTTGATATAACAGCAACCGGTTCATCTGAAGGCAATTTAGAACTTTTCTTAGGAAATACCCGCTTTATGACGAAACGAGATTTTGCACCTATCAGAGCAAGAAGGTCATACATTTCCTCAGGAGTTTTAATAAATACATTTTTATGTTCTTGAATATCCCAAACTTCGAAAATAAAGCCATCATGGATAGATGGATCAATAATTAAACCTGCAGTGTTAAATGGATCCGCAAAAATCTTGAAAAATGGAAAATTAAATGCCCCTGGCTCAGTTTTATCCATCATAAAAGCAACAATAGGTTCAGCTTTTCTCTCTGTAAACTCTATCTCAGCTATCCCGGGGCCCATACCTCGCACATTGCCTGAAAATGCATCTGAAAGTAAATCTTGGCCTGCTGCATATAATCCAAGATCACGTGCCTTTTCTGTAGCCTCACAAAAAGTATCCCATGCAAGACCATGAATCTCCTTACTATCAACGCCGTTAGTGTGAGTCATGATAAGTTCAAGATCGTCCCCACAGTGTGTCACATGGAAATCCTTTAATAAATCGGATTTTCTTGCATCTATGAGTTTTTTATATGCTATTTTTTCAAGTTCTGGATGCACCAGCGCATGCCCTGGCCATCCTCCAACATCTGCCTTAATAATACTAAATGTAGTTTTCATCTTAAGCCTCCAACCAACCGTATATGTAAGGTATTTATAAATAATTTGGAAGGCTTCCATTCATTTTAGAAAAGTATATATTTTTATTCGCATTCTGGATAAGCCGCTGTGTAACTATGACTCTAGAGATTCACAATACACTTTCCAGGAAAAAAGAGGAATTTATTCCCGTAGAGAAGGGCAAAGTAAAGATGTATGTTTGTGGTATGACTGTGTATAGCGATGCGCATATCGGTCATGCTCGTACATATTTTGCATTTGATATCATAAGACGATATCTTGAATACAAGGGATATAAAGTAAACTATGTTCAAAACATAACAGATGTTGATGATAAAATAATTGCAGCTGCGAACAAAGAAAACGTCGATGCTCTAAAATATTCACGGAGCTTTACTGATCGATGCCTTGGAGATCTGGACGATCTCGGTATAAAAAGAGCAGACCTATACCCTAAAGCCTCTGAAACAATTCCTGATATGATAGAGATGATCAAAAAAATAATTGAAAATGGATACGGGTACGAATCAAAAGGGGATGTTTATTTTTCCGTTGAACAGTTCAAAGATTATGGGAAGCTATCGGGTCAAAAATTAGATGAAATGAAAACCAGTGCATGTGCAATAACCGATGATAAAAAACATAATCCATTTGATTTTGCGTTGTGGAAAAAAGCAAAACCTGGCGAACCAACCTGGAACTCCCCATGGAGCGAGGGAAGGCCTGGTTGGCATATCGAATGCTCTGCAATGAGCAGTAAACAGCTAGGATTGCCTTTTGATATCCACGGCGGTGGGATGGATCTTTGTTTCCCACATCATGAAAACGAGATTGCCCAAGCTGAAGCTGCTACTGGAAAGACATTTGCCAAATACTGGATGCACATAGGCCTTCTTACTGTCAACGGAGAAAAAATGTCAAAATCTCTTGGGAACATGATCAACATAAAGGATCTTCTTAAGACCTGGAATCCAGAGGTTATACGCTTTTTCTTTGCTCAGGCACACTATCGCAGTCCGCCAGATTTCAGTGAAAAAGGCCTAAAAAATGCCGAAAAAGGACTTAATAAAATTCATAGATTGAAAGAAAAACTAGAAGGCTTTTCAGACGATGCCTCTATCAAAATCGATGGAGATAGTTTAGACGGAGAGGAAAAAACATATTATGAGACAGTGAACAGCTTTAAAGAACATTTCGAGCAGGCCATGGATGATGACATCAACACCCCAGAAGCTGTAGCTATTCTTTTTGATTTTGTTAATAAAAGCAACAGATACTTCGAAAATAATCCTGATCCAAATGCAGAACTTTGTAGATATGCACTTGATACCTTAATTAAACTGGGGAGCATTTTAACCTTGTTCCAACCTAAAACTGCCCCAGGCGATTTAAAAGGAGATTCTCCATCAAACAAGCTTCAAGAAATTATTTTAAAATATGAGGAAAATACAGAGAAAAAAAGTACGGAAGAATTACTGGACAGAATTCTAGAAATTAGAGAGGAGTCTCGCAAAAGTAAAGACTGGGAAACTTCGGATAATATCAGAAAAGAATTAGAAGATATTGGCTTTGAAATACAGGACACAGATGATGGTCCAGTATGGAGAAAAAAATAGATTTATGAACAAAATTCTGGTAGGAATTGATGGATCTAAAGGATCTGAATATGCGCTTAACAAAGCCATGATGCTTATTTCCGAATATGGTGAACTTATTCTACTTGCTGTTATCCCCAACCCATATGATAGAAATTTTGTAGATAAAGAACTATACAAAGAACTGAAGAAAAAGGCAGATCGTTTGATAAAGGACATCATTGAGGATATCGGAGTTCATGATTTTGCAGTTTCTGGGGTGGTTGAAAATGGGGATGCTGCCGCAAAAATTATCGATATTGCAAATAACTTAAACGTTGATTTAATAATGCTAGGTAGTAAGGGAGCAAGCGAACTAGGGCATTATCCAATTGGTAGCGTTGCAAATAAAGTTGTGCAATATGCACATAAACCTGTTATGGTAGTAAGATAAAAAGCATAGCAGATTTTATTTTCCTCTTCCTGCTTTGGCACGTATACTGGGTCTTACTTTCTCAGCACCCTTTCCTTTGTGATAGAGTCCTCTACCTTTTCTACCTGCACTGGTCTTACCACGCAGAACTCTTCTAGTATTGGAGGGGTCACAAATCCAATTAATCTTTGCATCCTTTATGATGGCAGGATGAAACGGATCAACAAGTATAATCTCGTAATAATGATGTTTACCGTCCTCACCAACCCAATAAGAGTTCAAAACTTCCATATTTGGAAATTTCTTTGATGTGCGTTCCTCAGCTATCCTTTGTGTACTCTTTGCAGCCGTGATTTTCGTAATACCTTTCGCTGCTGGTTTTCTACCAGATCTTATATGATGCTTCCTTAGACTGCCCCTCCTTACCCTTGCCCGTACAACAATATATCCCTGTTTTGCCTTATATCCCAAGGATCTTGCCCGATCTATCCTTAATGGTTTTTCAACTCTAGAAAAATTTTTTTCTTGCCTCCATTGTATAAGACGCTGCTGTTGCGGCGATTTAAACGAAGTATCAGGTTTTTTCCATTGTTCTCTGACGTAATCATACATACTTTTTGCCATGCTTTATACACCATTCCTTAGAGTTGATGAAGGCATAGGAAGGAGGTTCTTTATTTAAAACTTTTGTCATCAAAGAATATTTTTTGGTACATCAGACTTAATAATGATAGTTCTATTCCCGTCTGGGGGAATCCTAATGGACAATCTCTTTAATAAAAAGATGGAGACAATGCCTCGAAAAAAAATACAGGAAATACAGTTAAAAAACTTGAAAAAGACGGTAAAAAATGTATATGAAAATATCCCGTTCTATAAGAAGAGATTTAAGGAGCTAAAGATAACACCAGATGACATTAAAACTTTAGATGATGTACGAAAGCTTCCACTTACTACTAAAAGCGACCTAAGAGACAACGCTCCTTTTGGCATGATGGCTGCACCCTTAGATAGTTGTACAGAGCTTCATGCCTCTTCTGGTACGACAGGCGTACCAGTTACCGTTTGTTATACACCAAATGATATAGAAGTTTGGTCAGAAGTCATGGCTAGATGCTTAATGATGTCCGGTCTTACAAAAAAAGATATCTTTCAAAATCCAATTCCATATGGTACATTCACAGGAGCATTTGGTTTTCATTATGGTGCCCAGAAGGTCGGTGCACTTGTCATCCCATCGGGCATGGGACAATCTGAAAGACAAATCAAACTTATGGAATACTACGGCACTACATTCACCTCTGGCGTAGCTTCATATATGCTACGTCTGGGACAAGTGGCACTTGAGATGGGAATTGATCCAAAGAAACTTAAAGTGAAAAACGGACTATTTGGAGCTGAAATGTTCACCCCGGGTTTGAAAGAACGTATTATGGACACGTGGGAGATGGATGTACATGATATATATGGGCTCACAGAAATGTGCGGACCTGGAGTTTCAACAGATTGTGACCAGCATGATGGACTTCATTTGTGGGAAGATCACTTTCTTATTGAATGCATTGATCCTATAACACTGGAACCTGTTGGGCTAGAAGAAGAGGGGGAAATCGTACTAACAACACTGACCAAAGAAGGAATGCCCCTCCTAAGATATAGAACTAGAGATATTGCAAAATTATACGATCAGAAAGTATGTGAATGTGGCAGAACCCATATAAAACATACCACAATAAAAGGACGTAGCGATGATATGCTGATCATCCGTGGGACAAATATATACCCAGGTCAGGTTGAATCTGTGTTGATGAAAAACCAGGATGTTGGTGGAAACTGGCGGATGGTGCTTACCACTAAAAATGATGTTGACATGCTTACAGTTGAAGTAGAGAGTAAAACCCAGTTGAGCCAAGTCGAGTCTATGGATCTAGAGGAAATGTTAAAAAACGAAATAAAATCAGTGATTGTCTTTACTCCAAGAGTTGAGGTATTGCCGCCAAACACAATTCCTGAAAGCGGTTTGAAAGCGAAGCGCGTTATCGACGAGAGGAAAAAGGATTGATTATGAAAAGGATTGTTGAAAAACTGTTAGAAAAAAAAGGACCACTTGCCGAGAATGAGGTAAAGGATCTACTTAATGCCTATGGGATAAGAACTACAAAGTATAAAGTGGTAAACAAAATTGAGGATTTGGGAGAGATAGAACTCAAATTCCCCGTCGCACTGAAGGTCTGCTCCAATAAAAT
>DAOWHD010000054.1 GCA_030641605.1 Thermoplasmata archaeon | reverse complement strand
GTTAAAGACAAGAAAGTAGAGATTGTAAAGCCAGAGAATAATACAATCTATTTAATGAACAGAAAAATAAATATAAAATCAAAGAAAATATTAGCATTTGGCCATATCGACATCAAAGTTAAGGCCACAGATGATGTGGAAAAAGTAGCATTTTATATTGATGATGAGTTAGAGTACGTTGATACTGAACATCCTTTTGAATGGAGATGGAACGGACGAGCTTTCTTCAAAGGGGCGATCATAAGGATAAAAACATACATTTACAGCGAGGATTTTGACATCATCAGAGTTCGCTTCAAAATTCAAGAAACACTTGAGAACATCACAGTTCTATTAAAACTCCATCACGAAGAAAATATTTTCAGCCTTATAAAACAAAATTTAACAAATCTTGAAGAAGTTATTTCGAGGCAAATATACACAGATCAGAAAGAGATTGTCTACTTCAATATCTTTCCACGTTTTTCACAGTTAATACCAAGAGGTGTTTAAAATTAAAAAAGAGCAAAGAAAATTTGTCGATCTATGCATATTTATATTTGTTGTTGTATCACTTGCTTCCATAATTGCAATCGTTTCTTTAACAGATTGTTTTTCTACGCCCGCAGACTATAATGAGTCTACTAAATTTGTGGAAAATATAGGTATGAGTATAGTTGCACCTAATTGGAATATCACATATATGGGCATAACCACAAATAATTTTACAGTTGCAGACTTTCTATTCGAGTGTGCCAATTATTATAATTTTACAGTGGAGTCAACCTATTGGAAGGGTTATGATTCCTTCTTTATAGAAAGTATAAACGGTACAGAAAATGGAAAGGATGGAATGTATTGGCAGTATTATGTGAACGGAGAGTTTGCAGATGTCGGTTGCAGTGGCTATGTTCTTCATGACAACGACATTGTTGAATGGTGGTTTGTTCCTCCATTTTGGACAAATTAAAATAAAAAATTTGACAGGATAAAAGTAAATTACCAGCGTTTCTGAGTCAGTTCCACTGCTCCTGAAGCTATCAACTACTTTTTAAAAGAAGTTTTCAGAAACCATCCAAGTGTGCTATGGGTGGGAAGCATATGTGAAGACGGAAAAAAAAATTACGTTGTTGAGAAAAGTAAAAGTTTATTTATGCAAAGACCATTACAGTTAACGCTGGGGGAATTTGGACTAAAATAATAGACCTTCCAATTACCAACTCGATTCCTCAAAAGTGATATTTGGCGTATTTGAGTGTTTGGAGTGCGAGGGGGCCTAAACACAAAGTACATGAGGCATAGAATAATATAAATGTCCAGTTCCCCCGCAAAACTTGCAGCACCACACATCATTTATTTTGGAAATGTTGCTACTGTTTGAAAACAAAAGGAGGGTCATATAATACGTGTTTGCCCTCGGATTTTATAGTTTGAGAGTTCCTTGAACGCATCATCTTCTTTTAGAACGGCCATTATTTCATCTGAGGAAGATGATATATTGATATCTCTAGTTCTCCCATATCTCCCCTTTGAAATAACTCTGGCAGTAATTATACCTAACATATCTAATTCAGAAATTAAATCAGCAACTCTTCTTTGGGTTAATGAATTTGTTCTGGTCTTTTTGCAGAGATTCTTGTATACCTCATATACTTCCCCTGTGGTTATTGCACCTGCTGAACCTGCCTTTTTATTTTGTTTTTCTTGTAAAAGAATTGCCAATAATATTGTCTTCGACTGTGCCGGTAACGTTCGGACTACCTCTAATATGCGGTCTATTTCAATTTTATTCTGTGCTAATCGTACAAATCTCCTAGATATTCTAGGGGTTTCGCTTCGTTCTGCAAGTTCCGCCGATATTCTCAAAAGATCCAGCGCCCTGCGCGCATCACCATGTTCCTGAGCTGCAAGCGCAGAACATAACGGAATTACATCCTCATCAATCGAATCTGGTTTTAACGCTATTTCTACACGTTGTTTTAATATATCCTGCAACTCCCCAGCATCATATGGAGGGAAAATCATATTTTCTTCGCCAAGGCTAGACCTTACTCTTGGGTCTAGAAATTCAGTAAATTTTAAATCATTTGAAATTCCAACGATAGACACCTTAGCTTTTTCCAAATCATTGTTAATCCTTGATAAACTATAAAGAGATTCATCTCCTTTAATTTTATCCACTTCATCAAGAATGATTACAGTAACTCCACCGTTTTTATCTATCATCCGTATTAATCTAGTGTATACTTCATCAGTAGGCCACCCAGTAAACGGTATCCGTTCGGACCAGTCATTAATAAAATGATTTGCGATGTTTTGGAGGATACGGTACTGTGTATCTACTATTTCACAATTGATATATATAAAGTTGACATGTTTACCTGTTTCTTTTCCCTTTTTAAGGAGTTGTTTTCCAACAAATTTAGTCACCGCTGTCTTTCCAGTACCTGTCTTCCCATAAATGAGGATATTAGATGGTGTTTCTCCTCGCAACGCCGGTACCATAACTGAGGCAATATCATTTATCTCATCATCTCTATGCGGTAATATCCCTGGCGTGTATGTTGGTCGCATTGCCTCTCTATCCACAAATAAGCCTTTTGACTTTAATAACCGGCCAAATATGTCACTGTGTACAGCATTCTTCATAAAATTACTCACCCTATCTGTAATTAGTCATAGCATATTTAACACTATGTATATTGCGTTATTTTTAACACTTGTTCTCCTCTGTTGATGGTACTAAAGGGGAAGCCCCTTATTTCATATGGAAAGCACAGCAGTAGTGCTCATAACTTTTAAAATATTTTGATAAGTATATTTAAAAAAATCGGAATGTTCAAATACTTTAGACCTGATAATCGTTTATCTATACTTACGTCTTTTACAAACATAGCATTTTACATACTTACTAACCAAACATCCAAACGAAATAAAGGGGTCCCCCTAGGCTAAACAAATCAACTAAGTGAGAAGATAATCATTTCCTATAACTAACTAAAAAAGAAGAAATTGATGTAGCTTTTTGGGTGATAGGGATGGTTACCCTCCAATAATGACTACATCTTTTACTGATTTAATTGAATCAAAAGAAAATATGAGATGTCCTTGTTTGTCAAGGTGGTACAACCGCGGGTCAACATCTTCTGAAGGTTCTATAAGGATATTCCTCAATGTCCCAGTTTTTCCGTCGACTGTAATGTTTCTTAAAACACCCAGATATAATCCCTCTCTACTCATAACCGTCTTTCCTCTCAACTCATCTTCTGTTACTTTCATTATTTTTCCCTTCCATCTATTATAAATTCCTATATATATTGAATGTCCTTTTCGCTTTTATCCTTTTTGGCTATGCCACTCCCTAGATCCTTTGAAACGTTTTTGTAATATTCGATTACATCTTCTGTAATGCTAGCTCTGATTGATTCCATTGCTTTTTCAAAATGCTTCTTTTTCACTTCTTTAGTCTTGATATTTTCTCGTAGGGCTAGCATTGCAGATTCTCTGCAAAGCCCTTCAGCGTCTGCGCCTGAAAAACCTTCAGTTTTTTCGGCAAGTTCTTTCAGCGATACATCTTTTGAAAGTGGCATCCCCTTTGTATGAATCTTGAAGATTTCCAACCGAGCATTAAAATCAGGTGCATGGATAAAAAGCAATCGGTCAAACCTACCTGGTCTTAGCAAACTAGTATCCAAGATATCTGGCCTGTTTGTGGCTCCGAGGATTACTACTCCCTCCATACTTTCCAATCCGTCGATACTGGTTAGGATCTGGTTCACAACACTCTCAGTTACATGAGAGCCTGCATAGGCTCCTCTTCTTGGGGCGATTGCATCAAGTTCATCAAGAAAAACAATGGTTGGGGCGACTTGTTTTGCCTTCTTGAATAACTCGCGAACTGCTTTTTCGCTCTCACCTACCCATTTGCTCAAAACTTCTGGTCCTTTGATTGAAATAAAATTGGCCTTTGATTCATTTGCAACTGCTTTTGCAAGTAAAGTTTTACCGGTTCCTGGCGGGCCGTAAAGTAAAATTCCGGTTGGCGGGTTTATTCCCATTCTCTTAAAAACTTCTGGTTTTGATAGAGGCCATTCAACAGACTCTTTTAAATTCTGTTTAACTTCTTCCAGACCTCCTATATCCTTCCATGTAACTTTAGGTATTTCGACAAAAAACTCTCGCAATGCCGATGGTTCAATACCTCTTTGTGCATCTTTAAAATCTTTCATGGTTACTTCCATTTTTTCAAATAACTCAACAGGAATGGGTTTATCTAGGTCAATCTCTGGAAGATACCGCCTCAGGGTATTCATTGCAGCTTCTCTAGCTAATGCTGCGAGATCTGCGCCAACAAAACCGTATGTAGTGTCCGCTAGTTTTCCAAGATCACAGTTTTCGCTCATGGGCATCCCGCGGGTGTGTATTTGAAGGATTTCCTTCCGTCCATCTCTATCAGGAGCATCTATCCTGATTTCCCTATCAAATCTACCTGGTCTTCGTAATGCAGGATCCATTGAATCGGGAATATTTGTGGCTCCGATAACAATAAGTTTACCTCTGCCTTTCAACCCGTCCATTAATGTTAGCATCTGTGACACGACACGTCTTTCAACCTCGCCATGAACTTCGCTTCTTTTAGGTGCGATAGCATCGATTTCATCTATGAATATTATGGATGGTGCATTTTTCTCCGCATCTTCAAATATTTTCCTTAGATTTTCCTCACTCTGGCCGTAAAATTTACTCATGATCTCCGGGCCATTGATTGTGTAAAAACTGGCGCCCGATTCATTGGCAACAGCTTTCGCGATGAGCGTTTTACCAGTTCCTGGCGGGCCGTGAAGCAATACTCCTTTTGGAGGATCGATACCCAAGCGATTAAAAATCTCAGGATGCTTGATGGGGAGATGAATCATTTCTTTTACTCTTTCGAGCTCCTCTTTGAGCCCGCCTATGTCTTCATAACTTACTCTAGGTCCCTCGGGTTCAAGAGCCTTTGCGGCTTCTTCCCTCACCTTTATGATGGTATCCTCATTTATCAAAACAACACCTTCCGGGGATGCTTTGATAATAGTAAACGGTAATGCACTTCCAAAAAAAGCAATGCGGGGCACAGTTATAATGTCGCCATTAGTTACCGGCCGTTTTAACAACTCCTTTTTCATAAAAAGGCCAATATCTGCGCCTAGCTGAATCCGTTGCCCCTCAGGTATTGAAGGCGCTAAAGTGATACTTTTAGCACCGTGTACTTCTGCCCGTCTAATTTTTACGCTGTCGCCAAGCCCAGTCCCAGCATTTTTCCTTGTTAAATTGTCAACACGAATTATTCTTTTACCCTCATCGGAGGGATGAGCCCTCCAAACAACTGCCACAGTGTTTTTAACACCTTCAATTTCTATAACATCGCCAATGGAAAGATCTAATTCCATACGAGATTGATGGTCAACCCGTGCTCTGCCATAACCAACATCTTGTTGAAAAGCTTCTGACACTTTTAATAAAACTTCCTTTTTCATCATTAAACTCCCACCGAAGCACCAATTAAATTATCAAAAGAAGCGAAGTAAAAATCTCATATAAGTTTTTCTACTCTTTTGTTAAACTCAAAGAGATTTTTTAGCCGATATTTACTTTATGCCCCTTTTCATCCCCCTTTTTCTTACGTTTTATGACAACATCGAACACTCCATTTTTATATGTGGCTTTTGCGGATTGTTCTTTTACACTGCATGGGAGAGGTATCCTTCTATGGTAATTGTGTCGAGGCGAATTAACATTAATTTCTAATGTATTCTCGGTTACTTTAAGTTCGATATCTTCCTTTTTGGCACCTGGAATTTCGACAGTTACCGAAATGGTTTTATCTCCTTCAATAATGTCCGCTAGCGGGTCTTGCTCATCTGGGGCTGTGTTATGTTTAGTTGGCGGTTTTTTCGGGAAATTTCCAAATTCTCGGATCTTTGGTTTGCCATTGGTCCCTGTTTTCATTCTATATCCATAAATGAAATTTTTATTTGAATCAAATTTGTTGCGAAGCACATCTTCGATCATCTCTTTGAAAACTACGTCTTCGAACATTCTCTGCATTTCATCAAAGATTTGTTCAAACATGCCTTCATCGACATCATCGAAAGGGTATCTCCTTTCACTTCTGTCTTCACTGCCTTTAAATGGGTTCATAAACACACCTCTTCTTTCACCATTTTGCAAATAATCATATATGGGCACTTCTATAAAAAGTTTCCGTTCGTTTTTTGATTCGGCCCAAGTTCGACGGTTTGGTAAAAATCTGAGAAAATGGTCATTAGGGTAAAATGTCAAATTTGAGGCATGTCTCTGATAATTAACAGCTTGCTTGCTAGTATTTAAAACTTATAAAAAATACTTAAATAATATGATTTATATTTTAGGTGGTTTAAAAATGCAATTAAAAACTGTTTCACTATTGCTTTCTGTGGTTGGCATAACGCTTCTTTATTTTTTGTCTACTCTTTCACAACCGATTGTGGTAGAATTGCATGAAATACCAGATTTTGAGGATAAGCAAGTTACTGTTGAAGGCATAGTAAAAGAGCATTACACAACAAGTTATGGCAGTCAAATGATAACGATTTTTGGGGACAACACAACAATAATAATTTTTAGTGAAGAACAAACTGACATAGAATATGGAGATAAAATTCAAGCAACGGGAAAAGTGCAGAGGTACAATGACGATTGGGAGATAGTAGTAGGTGACAAACGACTCATAAGCATTGTACAAAAATGGCAAAATATTTCTATGCCTCTCTGGCAAATTGCAGAAGATCCTACAAAATATGAGGGCTTAAACGTTAATGTGACTGGATTTGTAGATGCTGTTTATGATGATTATTTTTATCTTGTTGATGCGGAAGCAAGCCATTCCATCATCGCGTTTTACGGCTCATCAGATGACATCACGTTATATTCTGGTGAAAAGGTCAATGTTGCTGCACAATTCAATTATGATGCAGAGCATGCAAGATATAAATTGGAACTACTTGATGAAATGCACGGCATCTCTTTATCATTGGAGGGTTAGAGTGCATGTTGGGTTTTTTTCTCATAATATTGTTCTGCGTTCTTGGCGTCGTAACAGGTATCGCGACTGGGCTGTTGCCTGGTTTGCATGTGAACAACATCGCGCTCATTCTATTATCTCTATCTGGTACCATTATTGGAGCACTTAGCTTCTTGTTTGAATACGGAATATCTGAGCAATTCATCTTTGCATTAATTTGCGTTTACATCATATCAACTTCCATCAGTCATACTTTTCATGACACAATTCCAACTACATTTCTT
>DAOWHD010000066.1 GCA_030641605.1 Thermoplasmata archaeon | reverse complement strand
TTTTTCACTGCATTTCTAGCACTCCCTTCAAAAACTACAATCCTTTTATCAAAACTTTTGCCCAAAGATCTTGGAGGTTTTGTGGTTACAAGAGTCACTTCATCTATAATGTCAACGCTGGCTGACAATATGCCATCTATTCCACATACTGCACCAGAAGGAAGATAGATTTTGCACTGTTTCTCCCTAGCGATTTTTTCGAGTTTCGTTCTGAATTTATCATCAAATAGGCTTCCAACACTCATAATAATTATATCTTTACCTGCTTTGAGGGCACATTCAGCGTATTCCATTACTGCTTGTTGTGATGCAGCTTCAAATACAACATCAACCTTTTCTAAAAAATATCCTACAGGTTTTATTTCTGCCTTCTTGATGGTCTTGCAGAGATTCTGCTCTGCTTTCTTATCAATGTCAAAAAGGTATATTTTCTCAATCTCGTCAATATCTTCGGCTGCTTTGGAGACGTCGCTGTCTATTGCCCCACAGCCAATTATTCCAAGCTTCATTTTTTACCAAAACCTTAAAACTATGCTACAATATAAAAAATACTACCATGGATGATATTGATAGGTTTCTAAACGAAGATCTTGGAGATGAGGGGGATGTGACATCTGATTCTCTGTTTGCTGATGAAATTGCCAAGGCATATGTTATTGCAAAGGAAGATTGTGTCGTTGCTGGGCTAGAAGAATTGAAAATTGTTTTTGAAAAAACTGGAGCGCGTGCTAAATTGAATGTTGAGGACGGCGGTTCCGTTAAGAAGGATGCTGTAGTTGCCGAAATTAATGGATCAATACGTTCGATTCTTAAAGGTGAACGATTGGCTCTAAATTTTGTATGTAAAATGAGCGGTATTGCTACAGAAACAAAAAAACTTGTAGATAAGTGCAAGGTTATAAATCCCAAGGTGAAGGTAGCTGCTACCAGGAAAACGACGCCCGGTTTTCGCAAATATGAAAAAAAAGCTGTTGTTTTAGGTGGCGGAGAAGCACACCGATATGGTTTATATGATGCTGTATTGATTAAAGACAATCATCTAAAATGTGTTGGTTCGGTTGATCGTGCCATTGAGCAGATTAAACGGAAAATTACCGATAAAACTATTGAAATTGAGGTTGAAAACGAGCAGGATGCATGCACTGCTGCGAAAATGAATGTTGATGTCATTATGTTGGATAATTTCAATCCTAAAGACGGTGAAATGCTTGCTAAAAAAATCCGTGATATAAATGATAAAGTTCTAATTGAGATGTCGGGTAGTATGACTCCTGGTAATATAGCTAGTTATGCATCATTTGCCGATCGTATTTCTTTGGGATATCTTACACATAGCGTTGAGGCAAGGGATTTCTCTTTAGAAATTGTATGACGACATCTTTAGGAAATATTTAATAACCAAAATTACTTTACAATATTGGTAGGAAATATAATTATAACAATGAATTTGGGTTTATTGTTGTGAGGGTATGGTGGTTTAGATGAAGAAACTTATAGAAAGCGTAGTTGAAAATGAGAAAAATAAAAAGAATAAATCTACAAAAAAATCTGGTGGGGATGATGCTACATTAAAAAATTCCTCAACTCGTGGTGTTGAAAATCGTGAATTGGAAAAAATGTTGGCTGGTTTGACGACCACTATAAAAGTTGTTGGTTGTGGTGGTGCTGGTACAAATACCATTGCTAGGTGTTTTGAAGGCGGTGTTACTGGAGGAGACTTGATAGCTGTTAATACAGATGCTCAGCATTTGTTGATGACTGATGCACCTCATAAAGTATTGATTGGCAGACATCTTACTAAAGGTCTTGGAGCTGGCTCCATTCCCCGGATTGGTGAAGATGCTGCAAGGGAGAGTGAGCAGGATGTCCGTGCTGCTGTTGGTCATGCCGATATGGTTTTTGTGACTTGTGGACTTGGTGGAGGTACAGGCACAGGTTCAGCTCCTGTTGTTGCACAGATCGCCAAGGAAACTGGTGCTTTGACTATTGGTATTGTTACCCTCCCATTTAGTGTTGAAGGTTTTGTCCGGATGGAAAATGCTGAGGCGGGCTTGAAACATTTGAGGGAGACATGTGATACTGTTATAGTGATACCAAATGATAAGCTGCTTGACGTTGTTCCAAATCTTTCATTGAATGCTGCTTTCAAAGTTGCAGATGAAGTGCTTATGAGGTCGATTAAAGGTATTACGGAGATGATCACTAAACCTGGACTTGTTAATCTTGATTTTGCAGATCTAAAGACGGTAATGAGAAGAGGTGGTGTTGCCATGATAGGTCTTGGAGAGGCTGAAGGTGAGAACAAGGCAGTTAATGCTGTTGTAGAGGCTCTCAATTCTCCATTACTTGAAGTTGATATCTCTGAAGCTACTGGTGCTCTTGTCAATGTGACCGGTGGTGAAGATATGACAATTAGTGAGGCCGAGCGTGTTGTTGAAGAGATCTATTCAAGAGTTGATCCAAATGCACGTATAATTTGGGGAACGACTATTGATGCTGAACTAAAGAGAAGTATTCGTGCAATGCTTGTCATCACTGGTGTTAAATCAAAGCAAATTCTTGGTCCATCGCAGAGATCATTTGAAAATAAGGAGTTTGGCATTGATTTCGTAGCATAAAATTGGTTTAAGAAGGCTTTATTTTTCGTTATCTAAAGCCTTTTTTCCTATTTTGTTGAAAATGTAATGTCAAATGTGATGGCGATTCCTCCAAACTCTTTATATATAACTACTTATTTGACCATTTGTTTATTAGAGGTGTCAATACATGAAGAAAACCGGAGACAATAAAAGCTTCGTTGACAAGGCATGGGATTTACAGCGCAATATAGAAGTACGACAAAAAAGGATAGGTAAAGGCAAATATGGGCGTGTACTTAAAATGGCTCGTAATCCTACCAATGAAGAATTTGCGAAATCCTCCAAGATAACGGGAGCAGGTATCCTGCTTATTGGTGGGATAGGGTTCCTTGTTTACTTGCTGGCTTCACAAGTTGCACCTTGGATTGGAGGATTACTTGGGTGGATTTGAAAGGTGTAATATTATGCAGAACACAGATTTTGGAGATTCTATTGAAAAAGAAAAGACAAAAATCTTTTCCGTAAAAACACAGGTTGGAAAGGAGCAGAATGCTGCTGATCTTGTTAATAGTAGAGCAGAAAAATCAAAGTTGCGAATCCCTTCCATACTTGCAACACCCGAACTTAGAGGATATATTTTCCTTGAGGGATATAATAAAGAACGTATAAAGGATATGATTAAAACGGTTTCCTATGCTAGAAATATGCTTGATGGTGATATACCAATCGATCAGATAGAGCATTTTCTTGTACCAGCTTCCGCGGTTGCAAAGATTGCAGAGGGCGATGTTGTTGAAATGGTAGCAGGTCCGTTTAGAGGCGAAACTGCCAAAGTTACTCACATTGACGAAGCAAAGGAAGAGATTACAGTAGAACTCTTTGAATCTGTTGTTCCAATACCAATTACCGTTAGAGGGGAGCAAGTAAGAGTAGTCAAAAGAAAAGATGAAGATAAAAAGGAGGAGGAATAGATCATTATGGCAGAGATAATTGAAGCGTTAGTTGAAGGGGGAAAAGCTTCTGCAGGACCACCACTAGGTCCAGCACTTGGTCCAATGGGTGTAAATATTATGCAGATAATCGGCGCCATCAACGAAAAAACAAAAGATTTTGAAGGGATGAAAGTGCCTGTAAAGGTTATTGTTAACCCAAAAACAAAAGATTTTGAGATTAAAGTGGGTACGCCACCAGCATCAGCGTTGATTCTCGATAAACTCGGAGCGGAAAAAGGTTCAGGTGCACCATCAACACATAAAATCGGTGATCTCACGGTTGATCAAGCAATCAAGGTTGCCAAGATGAAGTATGATAATCTTTTAGGTAGTGGGCTTAAGGAAAAAACAAAGGAAATCATTGGAACTTGCGTATCTTTGGGCGTTACGGTGGAAGGAAAGGATCCTAGGGAAATTCAAAAGGCTATAAGTGAGGGCGAATACGATTCTAAATTTGCCTAATTATGCATTGATGTAGTTCTATCAGTTCAAAAATATAGTCATTAGTCTTTTTTCCCATTTTCACATCTTTTTCCGCATCAACTTTCTTTATTTTGCATCTAGTTTTGTGCTATATGCTTGCATCTTCCTATTTCATGTTATTTGTTGATATGGTGTGCTCAAGGACTATCTGTATTAAATATAACTCTTGTGGAAATAGCCTCTTTTTCCAATAAAAACATCCATCAAAAAGCCTAGGGTTTCATGCATGCCAGACGTTTCAAGCCCTTTTATTCTTCATGTTTGCGATCCAACAGCTTCATTTTCAATTTTGTGAGTAATGGTACTTTAGCCATCAGAAGAGCATTATTTTGACTCTGTAAATATGTCTTATCTTTTTCCAGCATGTGTATTATCTCAAGTTTGTGCTGTATCTCTTTTTTTAGAGGCATTATTTCTACATTATAGACCGAGCTATATATTTCGTTGTGTAAGTCCATCTGTACATCGTCTGTACGCTGTACATTCCCGTCTGTCTTTACTTCAAGCTGTGTACGTAAGGCCGTACATATTATATCTGTCATTGTGCCATCTTTTTTGTACAGTTGTTTGTACAGATCATCTGGCAGTCTGACATTAATTCTTTTACTCATGTGCATCCATCCTCTGTATGTTGTATGTACAACGTCTGTACATATAAAATATTTACCTTTTTAGTTTAGCCGATTGTTTTCAGATCCTTTTACAAGTCCTTCAATGAATCAAGATTCTCTGATGCCTCCTAAGGTTCACTTGGGTGAACTTGTCTAAATAAATTCTAAAGTTCCGAAAATTGAATCTCCATCTTATCCTATTCTGCATCTTTTTGTTGAATCACTATGTTAAGTTTTTCATCTCTTTTTTCGAGTTCCTCTTCTGGTTGTTTGATTCGTTCTTCGTTCAAAGGTCCCAAATAGACCGTTTGCATAATAAGCAAAACGGTACATTTGCGAAAGTTCGCCTACAATATCATGTATAAGTAAATCTATGAGGATACAAAATAATGTATGCCTTTATATACCATTCAATTACATAACAGCCCCAGCTATTGATATTAAGAATTTGCCTTCCGAATACTTCTCGTATGATGTCCCATTCACATACCTATGATATGCGTCTGTTAGATTCGCTTAAATCCTCGCTGGAAGAATTGCTTTACTGATTTTAGCATTCTACTGCGTCGATATTCCAAAGGGAGGACCATCCCCTCGCCCCACGTTTTTTTCTTGTTTATCTCTGAGAGAACAGTATCTGGATTAAAGTCAGTTGTATCTACAAGCGTGTATCCATATCCTGCGTATAGTGGGTTATGTGCGTCGCTGCCTCCTGTTCCACCAAGATTAAATTCCTTTGCAACTTTTGCTGTTTTTAGATTGGTTTTTGGTTGACTGCAACTATTGAAAACCTCTATTGCATGAATGTTCTCCAGTACAGTTTTTAGTTTTGTTGTTTTGATTCCTGACATACTTCTAAAAAGATGTGGAATGATAGGCATTCCTCCCTCATCAATAATTATGTCTACGGTCTCCTCTGTGGAAAGATTCCGAGAGATATTTTTCTTAACGTTCAATGCCAATATATGGCCATCTGCAGTTGAAATCTCTACTCCAGGAATTACAATGAAATCTTTCGGTGCTATTTTTAATGCTTTGATGCCCCCACTTACAGTATTATGATCGGTAAGAGCCATACCCTGCAACCCTTTCTTTTTCAGTGATTTAATTATTTCCCTAGGAGATCCTACTGCATCATCTGAATACTGGGAGTGAA
Source organism: Thermoplasmata archaeon (assembly GCA_030641605.1). GTDB lineage: Archaea > Thermoplasmatota > E2 > DHVEG-1 > DHVEG-1 > DAOWHD01. Next base: position 1,447 of record DAOWHD010000066.1, on the reverse strand, counting down.
CATGTAAATCGAGCTTTATCATATAGTGCACCTTAGATATCAGCAGGTAATCTGTATCAATATTAGAAAGTTATGCCTGTAATATTTTATTGATTTCTGAGCCGGATGTGGTTTAATGGCAAGATCCTGATTTTTACATTTTGACATTTTGACCCAATATATTTAAGTAGTTTCTTTTACAGAAGTTAGATATGGTGAGGTAGGGATTATGGCTTCAAACATTTCATCTTAACCCTATATTGCCTCTCGGCCCCCATCATATGTTTTCTTCCCCCTACCTACCTCCCCCTTTACATTGTTTGATTTATGGACTGTTTGAAGGTTATCATTTTATAATGGAACCTATATTATGTTGTGGTAATAGATAGTTTTGAGGGAAGGCAATGGATATAGCATGTGACCGATGTAATAGGAGATATGAGGATCTATTTGATACGGTAGTTCACGTGGATTATGTAGAAACAGGCAGAGGTAAACCGTATGAGTATCACCTTTGTCTAGAGTGCAGAAAAGATCTAATACATTGGGTCGAAAATGAGGGATGATATTACTTGGACCTGATACGTGATGATATTGATAAAAAAATTTCTGCGAACTTCCAAATCCCAGAAGGGGATAAAAAAATGATGAATCCCGGATCTGATGAGGAAAAGAAATACATTGAATATTTGGTAAGAAAACTTTTGCTGGGCCGTTTTGCTAAGAGAAACGAATAGATAAAAAGAGAATAAATGAAGAGTACAGATAAGAATTATTGTAAATGCGAGGTATTGACATAAGCAATGCCCAGCAACAAATGTTTCTTTAGAGAAATATCCATTTAAGTTTTAGATTGTGAGAATGAGGGAGATGGAAGGATGGTGAGGTGAGAGATGAATATTTTAAAAAATTGTCCCTCATTCTCTTAAATATATGTTTCACTTTGTGAATATATAAATCTTTCCATAATATTAGTCGATGTTACGTGGTGATAAATTCTATCTTCAGTAGTTTTGAGTTAAAGGAGAATTATGCTCATTTTTATTGTATATAAAGTATAGACTCCGCTATGTAAGTATAGTTTTCCTGTGATTGACCCGGTCAATTTATAAATAGAGATTTTCATCTGTATTCATGCCTGAAAAAGGTTGGTACTCGTTGACTGTTAGGTTAAGTACAGCCAGGATGATTAGAGAGTTAGCGTTGGCTAAGGGAATGACCGTGGATGAACTGTTGAATGGAATGGTATCGATCCAGAGTAAGGAGTGGCTAACTTGTAGTTTATGTGGTGTGAAGGTTAGAGCTACAAATATGTCAGGTCATATGGCCAAAATGCATCCAAAATAGTTTACAAACTACCATAATTTCCCCGAAGGGGTTTTGTTCTTAACAAATCTTTATTCATAAAAAATATTTTATACTATCTAAAATATATATATAATTTATTAAACTAAAATATTAATTGCAC
>DAOWHD010000023.1 GCA_030641605.1 Thermoplasmata archaeon | reverse complement strand
CCTTTAATCCCCTCTTATTAACCAAAAAGAGAAATAACTTTAATAGTGAATTGTTTATCAGTGGACTGTTATGGGAAAAAATAGAGATTTGATACAGATATTAGCACTTGTTATAGTTGGCATGTTTATCCCATTCTTTGGATCAATAACTATCAACTATGGTTTAGATTTCACAAGCATGGTCGGTTTGATGAAGATATGTTCAACATTTGGATATTTCTTACTTATTTTTGGAATAGAGCTTGGGGTTGTGTATCTATATTTTAACATAACTAACCGTTTTGCAAGTAAAAATATGGAGAAATACAAACCAAAAAAATAATTTCATTTCCTTTTTTTATTCAGTCTATGTTTAACTTTTTCGCCTGTTAGTTCTTTAATTGCATCAGATGCAATCCAACTGGCTGATTTTGAATCTATTTTTTTAATTTCCCTTGCAATATTTATTGCCCTTTTGTTAAGATTCCAATTCCTCTTACCAATCTGGCGTAATGCCCAGTTCATAGCTTTTTTAACATAGTTACGTTCATCAGTTGAATGTTTTATAATTAAAGGAAAGAATTTTTCAAATTTTTTATCACTAGCCTCTTTGTCATGAACTGAGAGTCCAGCTATTATTGAGAATACACCTCGTTTTACAAATTCTTCATCGCGTTTAGCCCACTCGAAAACCTTTGTCCATGCAAAAGGTGTTAAGTCAAATAGACTAGTACACGCCTGGTCGCAGATGTCCCATGAATCAAAATCTTTGGCCCAAGAATCCATTTGTTCTCCTGTGACCCTATCTGGATCATCGATAAAGCAGGCTAATAGTCGCGCGTCATGAATGCCAGATCCCCATAGTTTTAACGCTAGATCATGGTCTTTTCCAATTTCTTTTGCAAACTCACGCAATGTTGTAACACGAATACCCAAATTGTTTTTTGGATTAATGCCAAAACGTGCCATCCCTTTTACTGCTTCAGGATTTTTTAGGGAGTTTAGTTTTATAATTACCTCATCATACTGCATATTAAGCGATGCCAAAATTTCTGACTTGCTATTAAACCTTTTTAAAACGGATAAAAGTGAAAAAATAAACATTTTATAGCCCGACAGTATCTCGTGCATGCATGTTTCCCTTTCTATTTCAAGTAGTACTGCCATTTATCCTTTCAGCATTGGTTGTTATTATCGTAATGTTTATCGCTGAACGTTATGGAACAAAAACAGGAGGCATTTTTGGGACCCTACCATCGACTATTGTTATTGCATTTATTTTTATCGCCATTAACCAAAACGTTGATTTTGCTGCTCAATCGGCTGTGGTTGTTCCTGCAGAATTGGGAATAAATGTGGTGTTTCTGCTTCTCTTTACATTACTTGTTCGCCGCTCCACGTATATTGCCTTTGCAGTTTCGTTAACGGTATGGGCCATATTATCATGGTTACTTTTTATGTTTAATGTGGAGAATGTATTCATTTCAGTTGCAGCATATGTTGTTGCATTGGCCTTTGCTGTTATTGTACTTGAGCGAGTCAAGAAAATACCATCATCTGGCAATGTAAAAGTTCATTATACTCCTGCAAAAATAGCACTTCGCGGCGTACTTGCAGGTGCCGTTATTTCAATTGCTGTTTTACTTTCAAATGTAGGGCCAACACTCAGCGGGATCTTTTCTGTTTTTCCTGCGATTTTATCATCGACAATGCTTATTTCTGTTAGGGCGCATGGTCCTAAGTTTGCTGCAGGCATGGCAAAATCAATGACGGTCGGCATTTCCAGCGTTGTAGTGTATGCTACAGCGATTCATTTTCTCTTTCCTGGTTATGATATTATTATTGGGACTATAGCTGCTTATGCAGTTTCTATAGTTGTAACGTTGATTATGTTCAAGCTGCGCGGTAAAATACGTTGATAACTTCCGCTATTGAACAAATATCAAAAAACCTTGGACCTTAGTCCTCACTATAATATATGTTGGCGAACTATCTTTCTATAAGTTGTTTCTGTTAGTTTCCTTCGCCTTTTGCTTTCCATTGTTGTCTGAATATTGCGTATCTACAATCACACCTTCCATGTCACGTAGAATAATTTTGCTTTCATCTTCGTTATAATCGGTTGTGTATATTTTCCCATCTTTGTAGACTATTCCTAGATTAGAGTCATATGCTGGCTTTTCGCCTAGCTGAAGCTCTGCATCATATTCTTTGATATCCTCTAATTGTTTGAATTTATATGCATCTTCAGCCATCCCTATCATCGTTCTAAATGTCTGTATTTTTCTAGAGTCTTTCTCGCTGCTAATTTGCTCTTTAATGCTAGAAATAATTGCAGGAATCTCTTGAAGAGTTACTGCCAGAAGTATCTTTTTCCAAAACCAATTATATGTTTTACTCCCACGTGCATTAATATGTTCTGGAGGTTTATTGGGAAACAATATAATTTTTCCACCAAGAGATCTATGCTTTTTCCTCCACTCGTTCCGTTTTTTGTCAAGTTCTCGTTTTCTGTTGCTTGCTTTTGACATTATAGATGCCTTCTTTTGGAGATTTTCTATTACTATTAAAGGTCACATACCTTAAGAATCTTATCAATTTACTATTTTTTATAATTATCGGAATATCTGTATTCAATATTGCAACTTCCTTCGATGCTTACCATACAAGGGCCAACAGGGTTATCAGGCGTACATTTCACTCCAAATAGGGGGCATTCCTGTGGTGACAATAACCCTCTTAATAATTCCCCGCATCGGCATCCTTTAGGCTCTTTAATCTCCTTATCTCTCAATTCATCTAGATCATCTGCAAATTTATTCCGTGCATCATACTTTTCGAATTTACTCTTTAGCATAAGACCTGACTGTGGTATAACTGGAAACCCTCTCCACTTTATATCTCCTGGTTCAAAGACTTCATCAATTGCCCTTTGGGCCTTTATGTTCCCCTCTTCTTTTACGGCGCGAGTGTATTCGTTTTGAACATATGCTTTTCCGTTCCCAATCTGTTTTACAAGCATCCATACAGCCATCAGAATATCAATAGGTTCGAAACCTGTGATAACTTGAGGTACGTTATAATTTTCAGAAATAAATTTGTAGGGCCTCGTTCCAATAATTGTTGAGACATGGCCTGGTTCAATAAGACCATCGATTTTTATTTCTCCCATATCAAGTAAAGCCTTCAGGGCATATGGTATAGTACGATGGCAACATAAAATGGAGAAATTACTCGGAGGTTTTTTCAGCAAAACAGAAGCGGTAGAGGGGGCTGTTGTTTCAAAACCAACGGCCATAAAAACAACGTCCTTATCTTTGTTTTTTTCTGCAATGGACACGGCATCCTCTATTCCATATACTGTTCGAACGTCGTACCCTTCAGTTCGCATACTTTGTAACGACTGTGTTTCGCCAGGAACATTTATCATATCACCAAAAGTTGCCACCGTTTTACCTTTTTGCGCCAGCAGTAGCATTTCCTCAATTTCTCTCTGAGTTGTGACACAGACAGGACACCCAGGCCCCTGGCCGATCTCAATGCCACATTCTTTAAGCAAGACGTCCAAACCATGTTTTACCAATGTGTCTTGATGTGTTCCGCAGACATGCATAAATTTAAGATTTACATCCAATTTTTTTATCTTTGTAACTATTTCTCTTGCTAGTTTTTTATCCCTAAGTGAAAACACTAGGTTTCCTCCCCTGCGGATAACATCTCCCTGAAAAGATCTAGTGTCTCATGAGCTTCTTCTTCGTCTAATTTCTCGATTGCAAAACCGGCATGTACAAGCACGTAGTCACCAATTTCCACGTCGACAAGAGTGACGTTAGCTTTACGTTTGGTGCCATCTCCGTAATCTATGGTTGCACTCTCTTTTTTATTGTCGATTTCTACGATTTTTCCAGGTATTGCCAGACACATAGTTTTGCGATTATGCTACAATGCAATATAAACTTTCTCACGTTACAGTTATGTAATATGTGCACTCCAAGTTGATTAGATCTGTAAACTCTTCACTTTTGAGACATTCTCTTTTGTGGGAAAAACTGCCTATGTTGGAAAAAGTTATATATGCATCACCAATAATAATATAGTGGGTATATTTTGAATGAACAAAAACACTTTGATTATAAAGTTACTGTCTTCGATGATAATTTGTCTGTTTATACTAGGTTCTGTTTTTCCAGTCTTGGGTGTAACTAAATCAAATCAACCGTATGGCTGTACTAATACTGAGCCACACCACTATTATACCTATCAAGAAATGACAGACTTACTTCAAAATCTAAGTAGTGATCATTCTGATATTATGTCTATCACATCGATTGGTAAAACATATGAGGGGAGGGACATATGGCTGGTCAAACTTTCTGATAACGTTGAGGAAGATGAGGGTGAACCGGGAGTTTTACTTATGGGTGCCCATCATGGTAATGAGAAACCTTCATTTGAAGCATTAATTTTTTTCATTCAACATGTGGTCGAAAACTATGGTAAAGAAAATACTGATGATGACGGTGATGGGATCTTAAATGAAGACCCGGTTGATGGGGTTGATAATGATGGAGACGGCGATGTTGATGAGGATCCTTCAGAAGATAGAGTTCGAGATGTCGTTGATAATACCCAGATATTTTTGATTCCAATGGTGAATCCAGATGGTGT
>DAOWHD010000080.1 GCA_030641605.1 Thermoplasmata archaeon | reverse complement strand
GATGCGCAACAAAAGCGAGTTTTTTTCTTCTTCAACTTTCTTTTGTAGTTCTTCCATTTCCTTTATTTTTCCAGGAATTTTCTTGGCTTCTAAAACAACTTTTTTAATATCTTCTTCCTTCCCCTCTTTTTTCAGGTTCTGGATTTCTTTGGTTAAATTATTTCTCTTTCTTCTTAGTTCATCTACTTGTATCTTCAGTTTTCTCCACTGTTTATCTTTTTTGGTTAATTGTTCAAACATCTCAAGATAATCTTTTTTTTTGCGTTTTTGCAAATTTTTTCGTACTAATTCAGGATTTTCCCTAATGAGTTTAATGTCTAACATACAACTGGAATCTGTAAGTAATTGCTTTTTAATAGTGTTTTGATGGATTCCTTCTAAACCAAGATTAACAGTCTTTTCTCAGTCTAACATTTATATGGCTAATTAGACCTAAAATGTTAAAATATTTATTAATGGGGAAAGATTTAAATTGTGCTATTGGATATCACATTTTAGAGAGGTGTTAAAAAATGAATAAGAAAATAGTATTTGGAAGCCTACTGACTTGTTTTTTGATGCTGATGGTACCATCTGTATCCGCAGTTAACTATCAAACCTCCATGAGATCAAATACATTACAACCTGTTAGTTGGACAGATGACGGAAACGAAGATACAGATGCCCTAATTAATGCAATACAACAGAGACTAAACGAATTGGAAGAACAAAACGTAACATTTATGGATATTGTTCCCTCCGGGCTTTTTAACGATTCAGATGGCCCCTATAAAGGCGGACTGGATGACATCTATGACTGGATCGATCTAGCAGTCACTGTGTATTCCGTTTATATTCTCCTAAAGACTGCTGAAGAATCCCCGCCTGTAGAAATATTGGAAGATTTCTTTGATGCGATAAAAGAGTTAGATATTTTTAGAATAGTAGACGATATCATTCTCCTCAACGGATACATTTCCATTTCCATTGGTATTCTACAAACGCTAGGGGACGCCTTTGATATCATTGATCCGGATGAAGATGGATATTAAAAATAGATGCTGGTTGAAGCGTTCAATAAATATGCTATATTCTAGACAGCCCACTGTGCCCTTTTTCTTGTAAAATATTACCATCCCAACAGGATAATTCTAAGTATAAATCCCACAACTGCTGCGGTACTAACCATTATTGCCACAGATTTTATCATATCCTTAATTCCCAGTTCTCTGAGAAGGACAACAAACGTAGCAACGCAAGGGAAATACACCGTAAGCATAGTTGCCGCAACGACCAATTGCAATGGACTCATGCCCAATGGAATTAACATACCAACGGCGAGATCCTTTCTAAGAAACCCCACCACCATTGCAATACTTGCATCTCCAGGCAAACCAAACAACCCATACATCACAGGCGAAAGGACATCACCAAGCCATCCAAGAAAACCTACATAATATAACAAATTGATTGCCACCACGCCAAGAAACAAAAACGGTATCGCTTCTTTTAAAAACCAGCGAACTCGCATCCATGTTTTTTTAAGTATGGTCTTGAAGCTCGGGCGGCGATATGGCGGTATTTCAAGAAAAATCTCGGGGCTCTCACCTTTGACAACTCTGTTCAGTATAAGCCCCATAATGATATAGAGAATTGCAAGTGTTAGAAACACTAAACCAATGTAATACATTCCATATGGCCCCAGTATGCCAAATACCATTGCCGTCTGAGCCATACACGGCACAGCGATAGCAAGTAACGTCGCAGAAATAAAGCGTTGTTTTCTAGTCTCAAGTGTCCTCGTTGACAAGGCACCAGGTACGTTACAACCAAGACCAAGAAACACCGGAACAATCCCATGACCGTGCATACCAAGTTTGTGAAAGATATTATCCACCAAAGTAGCAAGTCTTGGCATATATCCGGTATCTTCTAAAATAGATAGCATAAAGTAAAACGCCATAATGTACGGCATTACCATAGCAATTGGAACATATAGTCCAGTGGTAAGCATACCTAAGGATTCTTCAAAAACAATTTCTTTTCCATATTCTCCAATGAGAAGAGTGTGAACAAGTCCTGGCCCACCTATCCATTCACTTAAGTTTTCAATCAACGGCAAGTATAGATTATAAAATATTGGATCAAACACATATGCAATAAGATTCTCCCCAATGAGTCTCACAAGCCAGAACGCAAAAAAAACTATGCCAACTGCAATAGGTAAACCCGTTATCGGTTTGATAGTCAAATCCGAAATTATATCCTTTATTGAGTGGTGCCGGTGTTCAAGTTGTTCGACTTTTTTTATGATTGATCCTATCTCAACCCATCGTCCCTCTTCACTTGTCGATTTTATTTTGTCATTGGTTTTTGCATTTTTTATTTGGGAAACTAGTTCTTTGATACCCTCACCCGTCAATGCAACTGTAGGTACAACTGGAACGCCCAGGATCTTTTCTAGTTCTTTTTTGTCAATGTGTATTCCAAGATGTTGTGTTTCGTCCCAGATATTCAATGCTATGACAACAGGTATATCTCTTTCCAAAAGTTCGAGTGTTGAATACAGGTTTCTTTCTAGATTTGTCGCATTAACAACATTTATAACAACATCAGCTTCCTTTAACATTTCAAGGGCGACTTCTTCTGCTTTGTTTGTAGGTTCAAGGGAGTATGTTCCAGGTGCATCGATAATTTCAACATGCTCTCCATCTAGTCTCATCTTTCCCTTAGAGAAGTCCACTGTCGTTCCTGGATAGTTAGATGCAATTACATTTGCACCAGTAAGTCTTGAAAAAACAACACTTTTCCCCACGTTGGGATTTCCCATTAAGACGATTTTTTTTATTAAATCACTTCCACCAGGATTTTTCTTGTCATACCTCTACCTAGGGTCATTTGACTTCCACAAACCTCTATTGTGAGAGGTCCTCTGAATGGTTGTTTTGAAACGATTTTTATCTCTTGACCTTTTCTGATGCCCATTACCTGTAATTTTCTTACGAGCCCGGCTCCTCCCTGTATATTTACTATTCGTGCTCTTTTGTTGTTTGGAACGCTTGATAGGAAAATGCCTTGTTGATCCATTGTATCTGCCAAATAAATTTTTAATTATGTCTATTAATGTAGTATGTTAAAACAAGTATATAAATCTTTTTGGTTTACTGAACAATTTTTGGTATACCGAAACATTGATGTTGTCAATAATCGCCTTCATATCTTAATTTTAACAAATCATCAATGCAAAAAACATCCGACGGTTTGAAAAATTTAAGTGATTTTTTTCTCTTAATCAATAGTACAAGATTTTTCACATACATATAGGTTTACACCAACATGCTTTAAACAGTAATCATACACCACATCGGGATCTGTGGGTGCTCGAGTTTTACAAAGCTCCATTGTATAAGAAAGAATTCCTCTTTCACCATACAACCAATTTTCAGAAGTACCAAGTGTGCCACCAAATCGTGGAATAATATATGATTTGTTTCTCCAACCATTGATTAGAAGTTCATACTTATCTATCTTAGAAATGTTTTCTCCAATTGAAATAAATAGGTCTTCATCAGGTGTTTTTAAACTTGTATGAGTCCAAGGATACATAATGACTTCACTATATGAGTGGTAGGATAGAGAGATTTTGATGTTAGGATGGCCAATGACAAAATCGCGTACAGCTCTAGTTTCATTTTCAGAAAATGGATATTCGCCACGATAATTCCAACTCTCATCAAATAAGGTAAAAGCAAGATTATACTGTACGGGTAAAATATAATATAAATACCATTTATATCCATAATTTCGGTTTAAATCAACGCCGTATGATGTGATTTCATCTTTTGTTCCAAATGGACCATGATTCGGCACACGATTTTTTCTCCAACCATATTCAACACCATCTGGATTCACCATTGGAATCAAAAATATCTGGGTATTATCAACGACATCTCGAACTCTATCTTCTGAAGGATCCTCATCAACATCGCCGTCTCCATCATTATCAACCCCATCAACCGGGTCTTCATTTAAGATC
>DAOWHD010000063.1 GCA_030641605.1 Thermoplasmata archaeon | reverse complement strand
GAAAGCCCCTGGTCAGATCCATTAAGTGTCAGCATGCCAAAAAACAAAGCAATCAGCAACCCCTTCTTGCTATTCCTGGAGAGACTTATAGAACGGTTTCCAATACTGGAACAGATTTTACAGCCAATCTATGATAAATTAGCAGGTTTCTAGTGATAAACTAAAAACCTCTTTTTTCTTTTTCTAAAACGGCCAAATGCCAAGTTTAACTTGGGTTAACCATAGTTTATATAAACTTCCACATCTAGAGTTTTTACCAAATATTAATGTAATAAAATATGCTACTGACTAGTCGTGAAATGCGAGCTAATACTAATTAGATACGGAGAAATTGCATTAAAAGGCAAAGTTACTAGAAGATATTTTGAGAATGCCTTAGTAAAGAACATAAAATCAGCATTAAAAACTGAAAACATATCTCATACAATAAGAAGAGAATGGGGTAGAATATATGTTTTCACTAGTCAAATAAACGAAAGCATAGATGTGTTACAGAGAATTTTTGGCGTAGCCTCTTTCAGCCCATCACTAAAAACAACAGCGGACATGGATGCTATTTCTGATTTTGCTGTAGACATTTCAAAAAAGATTTTGACAAAAGAAAAAAGCTTTGCGCTTAGAGTTACCAGAACCGGAAATCATGAGTTTACTAGCCAGGATGTTGCAATTAGCATTGGAAGTGATATTGTCGATGCAACCCATGCAAAAGTAGATTTGAATACACCAGATTTTGAGTTGTTTATCGAAATACGCAATGAAAACGCTTATCTTTTTACAAAAAAAATCCGTGGAATTGGGGGCATGCCCTCGGACACGCAGGGGAAAGCCCTGGCGTTGATTGACGATCCAAAATCAATCTTGGCGGCATGGTATCTTATGCGGAGGGGGTGTAAGGTAATTTTTCTCAATACAAACAAATCCAATACTGGTGCCCTGCAATCATTTATGTCTAAATGGTATGCAGAGTCAAGCATCCATACAATGGGCATAAAAGAAAACATCTACGAATGTTTAAACAAAAAAGCATCTGAAGGAAATTGCGATGCAGTTGTTACAGGGCATACTCTTAATGAAAATCCGTCTGATTCTTTATCTGATATTAGTCAATTAAAAAGACATGTCGAACATTTGATTTTACATCCTTTGATTGCTATGGATAAAAATGAAATAAATATGAAATGCGAGGAGATAGGGATACTGATATGAATATTGTTGTTCTTGGCGCAGGTGCAATAGGGTCCCTGTTCGGTGCGTTACTATCTAAGAAAAACAATGTGATGTTGATAGGTAGGGCTCCTCACGTAAATGCTATAAGAAAAGGAAGTTTGAAAATAGAAGGAAAGACACAGTTTAACAAAAAAGTGCCTATCATGCTTTCAGTCAATGACATAAAAAACCCTCCCGATCTTTTGATTATAACTGTAAAATCATACGATACAGAGGATGCATTAAAAAAAGCACGGAAAATAATAGGCAGCAATACAACAATCCTCTCGTTTCAAAATGGATTAGATAACATAGATGAGATCGGAAAAATTGTGGATCGTAAACAAACAATAGCAGGTGTCACTACTCATGGATCCATATTTCCAGAGCCGGGTCTCATCAGACATACAGGCAAGGGAAAAACCGTTTTTGGAGAATTAGATGGGAAAAAAACTGAGCGGATAAAAAATATTGTAAATATATTCAATGAGGCAGGAATTGAAACAACGATTAGCAAGAATATCGTCAAGGAGATATGGATCAAGGCAATAGTAAATTCTAGCATAAATCCACTAACCACTATTTTTCAATGTAAAAACGGCTATCTTTTGGAAAACCCCATATTGGAAAAGATTGTAGAGAAGGTGTGTGAAGAATCTACAAATATTGCAAACGCTGAAGGGCTAAATCTGTCGTTTGAGGATATGTTTCAAAAGACAAGAGAGGTAATTGAGGATACCTCTGAGAACTATTCTTCAATGCTTCAAAGTTTTAAGAAAGGAAAGAAAACAGAAATCGAATCTATAAATGGAAAAATAATTGATATTGGCAAAATACGCGGTGTCGATACCTTAATGAACAGCATATTGGCATACCTTGTCAACTTTATGGCTGATTGATCGCTGTTTTTCCGATTCTATCGAAAATATATTGTTAAATTTAACCGATATTTTTATATAAATTGTAAGCTATATTACTTATTAAATTGGGGAAAAATAGAAAATGGCCAAAAAAGCAGAAAAAAATAAAAAATTTATCATAGGGTTATCCGTAATAATTGTAGCAATTATCATTATTGCCAGTGCATATGTTGCTTTTTATAGCGAACAGCCAGAAAAAAAGAAGGAGCCTGAGTTAGTAAAAGAGATTGATGACCGTATAAGCCCCCTTGTTAATCAGGGGCTTACTTTTGAGATTCTAAGGTTTCGTCATAGAGGTCTTTTAGATGAAATAACGAAATTTGGAACCAGCTGGAAAAACAAACCGGAGTTCTATTTCATCACTAACATTGACGATCTTGAATATATAAGTAAAGACGTGGCAGCTGCAGGTGGGGCAGAGAGCGAAACCCTATTCCAAGATTGGGACACGATGTTCCAAGAAAATAGAGTCATGTCAGATGCTGAAGAAGAACAAGAAACGGCAGATATCGTCCTTAAAATTATGGAACGGCAAAAAACTGGATTGTTGGGCCTGGGAACACAAGATATAGAAAGGGAGAAAATACATTTGGTATATAATTATAAAACTGGGCGATGGACTGGTGATGATTCCTTTAAAGATGATGGTGGCTATGGTCATTATGTTGGAGAAACATTCGAAGTATGGTTCGATATATATCAGTTCGATTATGATAAAGACGGCATTCCCTATTGGACCGAGGTAAATGTACTTGGTACAGATCCCATGGTTGATGACTCAGAATTAGATCCTGATAATGACGGTGTTCCTACCAGTTGGGAGTGGAAATGGGGTTATGATCCGTTCACTTGGGATGACCATGTGAATTTAGATCCAGATATCGATGGTATAGAAAATATTGAAGAATATCAGATGTCTAAATGGCTTTCAGATCCGTTTTCTCAGGATATTTACATAGAAGCAGATGGTATGGAACGCGGTGGTCTATTTGATCCGCCGCATATTTTCTGGGACGAGTCACAGCAGATTTTGATTGAGCAATTCTGCCGGCATGGTATCAATGTGTATGTGGATAATGGTTGGCCTAATGGGCCTGTAAATGGCGGTGGTGAAATCCTAACCCACTTTGACACTATTTCTCAGGAATCAGGTATGACGCTTCAATTTTACAGGAATCATTTCCCCGATGAAAGAAAAGGAATTTTTAGGTATCTAATAGTATGTCATAACGCCGGATTTTGTATACCTTCAGAATTCAACAATTATGATACCCTTACCATTGACAGTAGTTTATATAAGTTAGTCTTAAAGAGATTTGCGTTTACACCAAGAACTCAACGAATAGTGGTAGCTGCTGCTGCTATGCATGAACTTGGCCATAGTGTAGGAATAAAACCATGGAATCCAGAAGGATGTGATAATATAACATTTGCCGGTGGAAGGCAAGCAAAACAACGATTTCTTGATGAATGGGGAGATTATAAAAGCGTAATGAACTATTATTATGTGTGGGATAAAAACTTTGTGGGTTACTCTGATGGGAGTCATGGATCATTTAATGACTGGCAACATCTTTATTTACCTGATTTCCAGATAGAAAGTGAAGCTATTGAGTATCCTGGTTTTGAAGCCCCTGGTACGGACGAGATAGTCAATAAAAAACCTGTAATAAAACTTGAAGGATGGGAATATGATATGAACTTAACGCAACAGCATGCAGAGGAGCTAACTAGATTGACATATGTGGAGAACGTTGACTGCAATATAAGTGTGTATGTGAAAAACGATAACGATTCTCAGCGAAGTCCCAGAAACATTAGAGTTTATGCTCAACCAGATGTTTCTCCAACCCTTACAGTGTGGTCTCTTGTCGGAGAAGGATTTTTAGATTCTGAAGACAACATTCATTTTTATTCAATCGATAATATTATTGATGATATCCTGTCGTCATCCGACTAATATCTAAAAATAGGCTTCATTCTTCCAAAAAATATCTATATCTTACTTTCTTTTATGGAATAGTATATTGGATGAGGATAAGGATGAAAATATTTGTTACACGTAAAATCCCGGAGCCAGGTCTTGATCTACTAAAAAAAGAACACGAATTGGAAATCAATCCTTATAATCGTGTGTTAACGAAAGAGGAAATTGTTGAAGGTGTGCGAGGAAAAGACGGTTTGCTTTGTCTGCTTACCGATCAGATTGATAGAGATATTATAGCCTCTGAATCAAAGTTAAAGATGATAGCAAACTATGCTGTTGGATATAACAACGTTGATGTTGAGATGGCTACAAGGAGAGGCATACCTGTAAGCAACACGCCTGGAGTTTTGACAGATGCTACTGCAGAAATGGCTTGGGCGCTATTGTTCTCAGCTGCTCGTTGCATTGCAGAAGGTGATAGATTTACTAGAGCTGGCAGATTCAAAGGGTGGGATCCCATGCTTATGTTAGGACAGGGTGTTTCAAACAAAACATTGGGTATAATCGGTGCCGGAAGAATAGGAACTGCCCTTGGTCTAAAAAGTAAAGGATTCAATATGGAAGTGCTATATGTAAATAAGAGAGAAAATGAGGCATTAGAGCGTGAAGTGAACGCTAAGAAAGTAGAGATGTGTGAAGTACTGAAGAAATCTGACTTTATTTCACTGCATGTCTCATTGAGTGAGTCTACACGTCATATGATGGGTGAAAAGGAACTCAAAATGATGAAGGAAAATGCAATTCTTATAAATACATCGCGAGGGCCAGTCGTTGATGAACAAGCACTTATTAAAGCGTTAAAAGAAAAATGGATTTTTGGTGCAGGCCTTGACGTGTATGAACATGAACCAGATGTTAGTGCAGAACTTAAAAATTTAGATAATGTAGTTCTTCAGCCGCATTCTGCTTCTGCAACTATTGAAACCCGTACAAAAATGGCGCTTATGGCAGCAGAGAACATGATGGCAGGGCTAAAAGGAGAAATCCCGCCTAATTGCGTAAACAGAGAAGTTTTCGAAGGGAAACAAGGGTCTATAGAGTAAACATCCAAACCTCATGTTCGCTTGGCAAATCTTCCTTTTCTATGTCTATTTCGTTTCCAACTTTGAGAATTTTATACGTGCTTTTTTCTAAGAACGGCTCAACTCCATCAATTGGTAAAGACAAGCCTCCTATTTTATAATGCATGGGAATAGTTATCCTTGGCTTTATGGAGTTTACAACATTCCACGCTCGCTTTGCATCTATGGTGAATGTTCCACCTACTGGGATAAATAATATATCTACATCACCAATTTTTTGGACAGCATCTTCATCAAGTTCATGCCCTAAATCGCCCATATGGCAAAAGGCAACGTCGTCCATAATAAACTTGAATATAATGTTCTCTCCTCGCTTTTCACCATGATGCTCATCATGAAATGACTTGATGCCGGTTATTTCGACATTTGAAATGTTTCTTTTTCTTTCATCTGTTATAACTTTTGATCCTTCCTTTTCTACCGATTTTGCACTATTGTGGTCATAATGATCGTGAGAGATCAGAATGATATCTCCCTCTACACTCGGCGCAGGTATGCCAATGGATTTCCCATCATGTGGGTCAGTAACCAAGGTTACATCATTTGTTATTTCAAAGCATGAATGTCCATGCCATCTTATTTGAAGCAAATTTACCTCCTCCTGGAAACATAAGAACATTGCATAGTGGTTATAAATAAATTATGGCCGCAACCTTCCAAGTTTGATATAATCTATTTTGCTATCGTCCACTCTTGCAAAAAAAATTTCTTTGTTGACTGAATGTGCAAGACGTACTGCCCTGCTGATTTCGGACCAGGTGCTTTTAAAATTTTTATCAACTACATGGATAAGATATTCGGCATGGGTTTCACCTGGTTTTTTTGTATACGCACGGAAATGAGCACCGAATTTAAATCCAGTTTTTACAATGAGTCCACGTTTTTTTAAATCGGTAAAAACAGTAAATCTCAGGTCAATATCTGGTTGTGTTTTTTGTATTAAATTCTTGAATTGCTTTGGAGAAAAACTCTTTCCTTTAACAACATCTTGAATGTTAACAACCTTTTTTTCCAGCAGATATAATGATTCCACCATAGACAGTTGTAAACCGTTTCCAAAAGGTTTACCATAAAACTCTTTTTCCAATAACTTTTCAGCCATTTTTTTATCAAAGATAACTATCCTGTTTTCGAGTAGAATTCCAGTAGTTTTTGAAAATTTATGTTCAGATATTTCCCCTTTTACATCAGACATTAACACGTCATAATATGTAATATCGCCCTCTTCGTCAACTATTGCAAACCACAAGTCTCCATTGATGTTACTTGCGGTTCCGATTGATCGTTTAATTTTGTTAATGTCCATAACGTCTCTTTCGGAAAACGCAGATATAAAACATACTTTTTCGCTTTCTTCTGAATTATTCTCTCCCTTAAGAATATAAAAATCATACTCTTTGCTTTCTTTATTGAGTTTTACCGCGTATCCTCTTTTTCTAAGATCTCTGAATATCAGATATTTTATCTCAAAGTGAGGAATTTGCCCAGCAGAAATTTTTACAAGATCTTGAAGATATATCTCGTCCCCATCCTGAAATAATCTAAGTTTTTCTTCGTCTAATAGAAAAACACCTTCGATTAAGTCAAGAACTAATTTGTTGCCAGGGATAGTTTTACCAAAGCGACTCTTGCTGTAAAGCCGTCCCACGTCTTTTGGTTTTTTTACTATTATTCTACCATCTACAAGTTCTCCAGATATTTTCTGCATTGTGAAAATATGTAAGTACAAGTGTTATTTGGTTTTTTTGCAATAGTTCTATCACAAATAATTCAAAAGAATTGTCGATGAAGTATTGAATTCATGGTGTTATTCTCTAATTGGGGCCATTCTTATATCTTCCTTAATCCCAAGATGTAAAACTCTATATTCTTTACGGAAAAGATGTGATAAAACAGCTTGAGGACAGGGTAGGTAAGATGGCGGAGAAATCAAAAGGAATCTCACTAAAAGGTGTTGATATAACCAGGAAGGTCGAGGATTGGATTAAGCAGAGCGGATACAAGTTAAGCGGCTCAACACTGTTGGTTAAGTAATTTTTTTTTGTTTTCTAAAGTATAAATTCTGGCACAAAATATTTTTTTTATGTGGAATACACCAACCAAAAGTGCACTCACTAAGATACCGAGATTGTATGAAACAGAAGGTATTGAGGCAAAAGATAAGCTCATTCATCTGCACTTCTTTGTTGGTGGTAGTGACTGGTATATTGCTGAGTATGATGGTGAGAAGAAGACTGGCTTGTTGGAAGTTGAGTGTGATGAGTATTGGGATGTAAGAAAGGCGATGGATGTGAGGTTGATAAGGGAATGTCAAGGTTGGAAGAATCCGTTAGTGGGGGAAGGTTGGATATAAGTTTTTGTTGCCTGATGATTGGCAGAGGACGTTGAAAGATTTTTAAAGAAATGGTTGTTATAAAAGCGTAGGTGTGGAGGAAGGAGAAAAATGAAATTTCGTTGTCATTCCTGTGGAAAAGATGTAGTTGAAGAATTGATAGATGAACGAACAATGCAAGATTTATGGTATTGTAAACCTTGTTATGAAGTATTGTTAAGTGAAATGGATAGTAAAATTATAGAAGATATGGAGGATATAGAAGATTGAAAAGGGCGGTTATGAACTTGTAGACTGAGGGAGGATTTAATGGGAAAATGGAAGTATTCAGTTTCCGACAAATGTAAAACTGAAGGTTGTGAATATACAGCTAGAGTAAAAGGTTATTGGATACTT
>DAOWHD010000014.1 GCA_030641605.1 Thermoplasmata archaeon | reverse complement strand
CGTACGCCAACAACGTTTGCAAATCGAAACATCCAGCCTTGCATGTCAAAAGTATGACAAAATGAGCTAATCAAACCCTCGGCGGCAAGCTTTGCTGCACCATAAACCGAAATTGGAAGGAGAGGCCCATAATTTTCAGGAAGTGGAAACGGTGGTGTTTCTCCATAAATAACGCTACTTGAAGAAAACACTATTTTTTTGACATCCTGTTTTCTCATCGCATCGAGAAGATTATAGGTTGCAAGAATGTCTTTCTTTGCGATATCTGGTTTTTGGGCACCCAATCGGACATCTGGATTTGCAGCTATGTGAAAAACAACATCATGGCCATTTATCTCTTTAGAAACAGTTTTCGCATCTACCAAATCAGCCTCGACAAAAGTGAAATTGTCATCTTCTAAATGATGATTAATAAATTCTGTTTTCCCAGAGCTTAAATCATCGAATACTGTGACGGTATGTCCTTTTTCAATTAATTTATCAACAAGATGGCTTCCAATAAATCCAGCACCGCCAGTGACAAAACTTTTCATATCAAACCCTTCTGGATTCGGTTTATCAATCTATTGCTTAAGTATTTTATCTATTGGGCCCTGAAAATTATTGGGAATAGTTGGGATGATTTACTTCTGTTTTGAAAGATGAAACAAACAAAACATTTTATAACGGATTGAGGATTTCGGTTATACGCTGTAGAGGACACCTATTGTCGGGAGATCAAATGAAAATGCGGATTCATAGAGACCAACTGATGTTTAAGTGGATTACAAAAGATCATGAGATTATAGTAGGCTTTAAACATGTTAGGCACGGAAAATGCAGCGTATGTGGGAAGAGTATACCTTGGGGCAATACTATATGTGATGAATGCTTTGAAAAAGACAAGAAAATAAGTAGGAAATAATAAAATTACAATTCATTCAGTCTTACCAAATAGGATCTAAGCGTTGTCCAATGTGATTTTCCCTGATAAATTCCACATTGCTTGAAATACATGCCCCATGTGAAGTCCTTCATTTCTTTTTTCATCTTGGGAATTATGATATACTTTAAATTAAGGACAAAAAATAGAATAAATATTACATATACTAATTCAATATAGAGTTCTCTCAGTCCACCACCAAATAATAAAACAAATCTTCTTTTAACTACTTTACTGCAAAAATTTGGATATACTTTTCAGCCAGCTAAAGTAGCCCCTAGACAACCTATTTACATAGCAAAACGTAATTTGTGGTACTGCATTCCTTGAAAGAATTAAGACTGTAATCTATATTTTTTTAACAAAGTTTTTCATCTGCGATCTTTCCAGTCCTGTTTCATTCTAAACTATTCAACTCAAGAGGTTCAACTGGATACCATGTAGCATATTGTTTAATCGTTTGTTTAACATTGTCATCATCATGCCATGGATTTATGAAATCATGAATGTTATCCTCATCTGGAAAATAACTATGACAATATCTTGGAATAACGTCTTCAGGAACAATACCGACATCATCTTCACCTTTGAGCATATGCACCATTTGTTCGGCATTTAAAAGAGCATAGGAGATGTTATGATCACATAATGCAATTGCCATTTTTGCTGTTTCAACACATCGAATTCTACTTGAACCATGTAAATATAGTCTCCAACCATCTTGTTCTTTGCTCACCATCAAAGAAATATGGGTTGAATTGCCACCACGGCAAATCTCCCAGGGATGACCACCTTGAAACCGAGAAGTATACCAATCCATAAACGCTTTTTGAGAATCTCCCTGAATTTCACGAAGCCCCTCGTCTCTTCCATCAGCCATTCTTATGTATTTATCTTTAGGAGTCAAGGAATTGTCATCATCAAAATAATCATTAGCATCATAACAAATCGAACAATAACGAAAAAAATCATCTGCTGTCATTTCATAAAGGAATTGTTTTTCATCCATTCCCGCTACTACTTTTTCAAATTTTTTAAGATTAGACAGACCAAATTCCTTATCTAATCTCTCAACATCTTTTATTTGTTCCCAAAGCGTCATTCGTTTAATCTTTCCAACCCGTTTACGAAATGGCAGTTGTTCTGATAAAAATTGGTTATATTCCTTAGCATCTTTCCTAACTCTATTGACTATCTGTTTAATGGTAGTTGAGAGCCAGGTTAAAAATGTTATTTCTTGTTTGCCATCAAGTTTTGCTCCAGTTAGCTTCTCTGTTTCAAGATCAAGTTTAACTTCTAATTTTGAATCAAAAATTACAAAGAATTTTTTCTCATACAAAACAAAAGAAACCTCATACCATTGAATTTCTTCAGGATAAAAACTTTTCCAAAGCTCTTGTAAATCTTCAATGCTTTCCACTTCACCAGCTTCCTTCATTTCCTCATATTCTTCATCATCAACAAATACGGACAGAGGACCTCTTTTTGCTTGGATCCATACTGACCAAATTTTATCGATACCTTTCTCTTTAGGTTTTAAACATTGAACTATATCAGAAATACGATGTAACATTTGAATTATTTCTTCTGATTCATACGAATCTGCATCATCTCCAAAATGGTTCCACTGCCGATTACTGTGTTTTTCAACAATAGCATCGATTTCAGGTGCATAACACATAAATTTTCTATCATCCATTTTTTTCTCAAAACTCATCTTTCTTTATACCTATTACTAATAAGTTAACTTTATGTATCATAGTAGTTTTTATCGTTTTTTATGAACAACCAAAAGAAATGGTTTTCTTTGATATGGAAAATCCTTATGATTTTAATCATTCTTGCAATTTTTTCAAATAATATAGGTGCTAGTAATATCAATCCAATTGTTGGTGAAGATGATCTGTATGCTGCAATGGTCTGGTCTCCATGGAACAAAGGGGAAAATTAGTTAAAAAGTTGGGAGAGGAATAAGTAATACAATTTTATGACAAGAAAAATAAATATAAATGGGATCTCTATGTGCGGTAAACAAGGCGGTTTACCAATATATGAACCAAATGGGATATATAATGATCATAAGCAAAGGAAATCACGGTTGAGGGGAAACGCTCAACCAGATATGATGGAGGAATGAATGTGAAAGTAGAAAAGGTAATGTCAAAGAAGTTAATTGTTGGATATGTTCCAGGTAAAGTTGAAGATGCTCTTGAGATACTAGCAACGCATAATGTCTCAGGTATCCCTATTTTGAAGAAGGATACAAAAAAGGTTGTAGGGGTTGTCACAAGAAGTGATATATTTAGAAATGCCGATGAGGATCAGATTGCTTTAATTATGAGTGATAATGTACATTTTGTATACAGTGACCAAGATGTTAAAGATGCTGCCCGATTGTTGTTTGAAAATAGAATACACGGGTTGCCTGTTATCAACAAAACAAATGAGATTGTGGGAATTATAAGCCCTACAGATATGCTAAATATCCTTCCAGAAAAAAGCGATGTTATTGGGCAGTATTATACCAATTCGGTTGTTCCTGTGTATGAAGATACTCCAATAAACATTATCATGGAAATTATTAACATTACCAACAAAAACGTTCTTCCAGTCTTAAATGATGATCTGAAGATATCCGGTATGGTAAGTGATGGTGATCTATTTAAACTGAACCAGGTCAAAGAAAATATATCCAATTCAGTAATGGGTTTAGGAGAAGATGAGGACCAGTGGAGCTGGGAAGGAATACGTGATACAGTGAGACTGTACTATTCTACAATAGAGGTTGGCTTGCCACCTATACCTGTAAAGAAAGTCATGATAAGCAATGTATTAAAGACATTCAAAAATATGTCAGTGACCGAAGCAGCACAGAAAATGATAAAACATAAGATCAGTCATATGCCTGTGGTAGATGCCAGTGATAGGCTTATTGGTATGGTTACTGATACCGACCTTATGGCCTGTATGTTTTAAATCTAGTTGATTCTATCATTGCTCTTTCTTTTACTGAGATTCATGATAATCGGTCAATAAATCGGTAACTTTGATCATTCCAAAACAGTTCTAATTTAGTCATTTACGCTTTGCATTATCATGCTGAAGATTAGTAAATTCTTTCCTAGGCAAAAAACAGATTTATTAATCTTGCCTTTGTTTTTACGGCTTTTTGTCAATATTTTCCCCGTATAACAAGCTCAATAATTATAAACTTAGTTCGATTTCTATTATTAGGCATTAGATCTCTCTAAAGGAGGTAAATAAGATGATTGAAGAAGACGAATTCAATGGGCCAGAGGAAGAAGATGAAGATGACGAAGATTGGGATGGGTACTAAATAATACTCTTCTCAATCTTTTATTTTTTAGTTATCGATTAAGGAAAAACACCTCAAAATATTTGATGTCTTTCAAGAATCTGCTCTAATCCTAAATTTTCATGTAATATAATCCACTTTTCCTCTTTTTTGGACTTCAGATTTTTTTAAATACATGAATATTGTTTTTGGGTTTGTGAAGATCGACAATATAAACAAAAAAATCCTTTATTTGCTCCAAAAAGATGCACGTATGACCTATAAAGACATTGCAAATCATCTCAAACGGTCGGAAACAACAATAAGAGATAGAATACGAGCGATGGAGAAGGCAGGGATTATCCAAGGATATACTGCATTAATTGATAAAACTGCACTTGGGTTAAACTTCTTTGCAATAATACTTGCAAATCCTGTCTCTTCATCTGACTTAGACAATGTAACTGAGAAAATTAAAAAATGTTATGAGGGTCTACCAGATATCAGGAAAACAACGACTTGCGATTTTTATGG
>DAOWHD010000051.1 GCA_030641605.1 Thermoplasmata archaeon | reverse complement strand
TCATCATAATTTTCTTACACCTCCTCCTAAATTTTGCTTTAAGAGTAATATCGCAATACAAACACTTCTATATAAAGATTTCTACGGACGGTTCGATACTTTCTGTACTGAGGTATAATTAAAAGCAAAGAACATTGGTTTCAAACGGTACAACGTCTCATATACGTTCGAGATAAAATGTTCTTTTTTCTTTTCGTCAAATTGCGCTTCGGGTACCACTCATTTCCACTCACTGCGTTCGCTATAGACCAGGTGGAATTCTTTCCTTAAAAAATAAACAAAAATTTTACTTTACAGGTTTTACAATTACTTGTTTTAAATTTTTTAGTAAAATTGCTACGATAAATATAAAAACTAACGAAACGACAATAGTCGCACCTGGTGGTAAGTCATAATTTAGAGATATTATTGATCCATAAAAAGAGACTATACATCCGATGATTATTGCAAAAATCATCATATTTCTTAGATTATGTGTAAAAAGATTTGAAATTGCAGCAGGAATAGTAAGCATCGCAATAACAAGAATTACTCCAACTACCTTAATCAAAACTACAGTTGTAAGTGCTATCAAAATCATCAACATAAGATACAAAAGATCTACTTTTATCCCTGAAATTCGGGCGAACTCTTCGTCAAAAGTAAGAATCTGCAAGTCCTTATACAAAAGAATTGTAATAAAAATTATCAATATTACCAATCCTAACATTAAATACAAATCCTGCATTTTGATGAGAAGAACATTTCCAAAAAGAATACTAACTGGATCCTGAACAATAATAATACTTCTATCAACCTGACTTAAAAAAAGAACACCAAGAGCCATACCCACAACCCATAAAATACCAATTGTAGAGTCCTCTCGCAATCGTTTTCTGATAAAAGGAAGACCAATGATAATTGCTGATATTAATGCAAAAATCATGGCCCCTATTAATGGCTCAATATGAAGAACGCCCATGTATTGTAGATAATAAGCAAAACCAATTCCGCCAAAAGTGGTATGAGCAATTCCCCCACTGATAAAAACAATACGTTTTACAACAACATAAGTACCGATTATTCCACAAGCAATACTTGCTAAAAATCCTGCTATAAGCATTCTTTGAACAAAAGGAAATTGCAATAGTTCAAATATATCCATAGCCAATAAACTCACACCTTTTTTCAAGATTTTTTCTTTTGCTTATGTTCATCCAGAACTCTATGAGGAATTCCGTGAGCGATAAGATCAACAGGACAACTATACGTTGCTTCAAGCATTTCTTTAGTAATCATTTTTTCATCATGAGTAAACAGATAATGATTAAGACATGCAACACGAGTAACATAAGAAGATATCACGCCAATATCATGTGTTATTAAAACAATTGTTACATTTTTATTTAACTCTTTTAAAAGGTTATAAAAGTTAAGCTGTGTGTCTTTATCAATACTTGCTGTTGGTTCATCAAGTAGTAAAATTTTAGGATTGGAAACAAGAGCACGAGCAATAAAAACTCTCTGCCTTTGACCCCAGGATAGTTCACTAATATGACGTTTCTTGCATTTTTCCATATTTACTTTTTTTAGTGCTTCAATTGTTGCTTTTTTATCATCAGCAGAATACAATGGATGAATTCCACGGATGCTTCTTCTCCCCATTAAAACAACATCCCAAACAGATATTGGGTACTGTTTATCATATTCAGAATATTGAGGGACATAACCAATATTTTTCCTACCTGTTTTTGGTAATTGTCCATAAATACGTACAGACCCTTTAGTTGGGTTTAATAACCCCAGAATTATTTTTAAAAGAGTAGATTTACCTCCACCGTTAGGACCAATTATTCCAAAGAAATCACCATCATAAATATTACAATTAATATTTTCAATAACTATTTCATTTTCATAACCTGCGGAAACATTTTTTATTTCAATAGCTACCTTTTTTTCCATTATAATTAAAAACTCCTCAATCCAATTTTCTTAAACATGCTTATCATATTTAATTTTTTGATTAACGATTGTTTAACTATTTTCAAATCCTAAAACCATATCCTCTGCAAGCTGAAGTATCGTTGATTTGTAATCTGTCATTAATGGATTTGCAAAAACAACATTACCATCGATTTCATTTGCAATAGTCTCAGCACTTGATATATCAAACTGAGGAGCAACAAAAATAACAGTGATACTTTCATTTTTTGCTTGATCAATCATTGCTGCAACTCCTGCAGGTCCTGGTTGTTTTCCTTCCTCCTCTATTGCAATCTGTTTAAGGTTATATGTATCACCAAAATAACCCCATGCTGGATGATAAACCATAAAAGATTTACCCTCATATGGCTGTAGCATGTTACTGACATTTGTATGTAAATTATCTAATTTTGAGATATATGCTTGGTAATTAGAGTGGTATTCCTCTTGATGATCAGGATCAATTTCAACTAAACCATTGTATGCAACTTCAGCCATTTTTTTGAAATTCACAGGGGAAGTCCATATATGAGGATCTGTTCCTTCATGATCAGAATCTTCTTCACCTTCATGATAATCTTCTTGTCCATAATGCTCATTAAATGAAACAATGGTAATATTTTTAGAACAATCAAACACTTTTAAATCAGAATTCTGCTCAAGAATAGCATCCATATGCACAAGTTCAAATTCAACACCAGAACCAACCTTAAAATATGCAGAGGCTTGTGCAACCTTAGTCATCTGCTCTGGAGTTGGTTCAAAAGAATGAGGGCTCTCACCAACAGGAACCATAACAGTGACATCAACATAACCACCACCAATAAATTCAACCATTTCTTCTTGTGGAACAATTGTTACTAATACTCCAATGTTTTCTGTTGATGGATTATCAACACAACCTGTTAATAAAGCTGTAATTATTCCTATAAAAACTATACTTGAGTATATGATTTTTTCCTTCATTATATATCTCCTCAACTTACTCACATTATTATTAACATTTATAAAGTTTGTTATTAACTTTTATGGCCAAGTATATAAACATGTTATTAATTTGTTGTTTTTATGACAATAATAAGTATATCTCTAAATGACACGATCCTTAAAGAAATCAATAGAATACAACGCGAACATGGCTACTCGGGCAGATCAGAAGTAATAAGAGCAGGAACAAGGCTGCTAATCTCAGAATACAAAAATACAGAAAAGCTATCTGGAAAAATAAACTCAATTCTTCTATTAATACACAGTCATGATACCGAAAACACTGTTTCTGAAATAAAACATAAATTTGAGGATGTCACAACAACTCAAATACATAGCCATTTGAAAAATAATAAATGTTTAGAGATTTTTGTTTTAGAAGGAGAGGCAGATAGAATAAAAGAAATGATGAGACAGTTCCAAACAAATAGAAAAATGGATTTAGTCAAATTAATAATTCCATAACTTCAAATAAAAGATATTAAGAAATCATTATTCTTTGGCGTTTTTTGCATTCGGAGGTACTGGAATGAATCAAGGCCGGTGGTCTGAAGTTCCCTTCGTATAACAATGCTTTTTATCCTTCCACCATTTATTAATGTATATCTAGAGGAGATACATAAACTTCAGAAAGACAGCCAGCATCTATGGACGCAGGCCAAAATCAATATTAAAATTATATTAAAGATTGCTTTCTCAACCAATCCATATCGCTAATATAGAGCTCTCTAATATCAGCTAAACCAAATCTAAGCATAGCAAGTCGTTCTAACCCAAGACCCCATGCTAAAACAGGACTCTTTATACCAATTGGTTCTGTGACTTCCGGTCTGAAAATGCCACTTCCACCAAGCTCCATCCATTCATTGTTCCATAAAACATCTACCTCCATGCTGGGTTCTGTATATGGGAAATAAGCAGGCCTAAAACGTATCTGTTCAAACCCCATTCTTTTATAGAACTCTTTTAGGATGCCTATCAGTTGTCTAAAATTGGTGTCTTCTTCGTGAACAATTCCTTCAATTTGATAGAACTCTGGCAGATGGGTTGAATCGATATTCTCTTTTCTAAAAACTTGGCCTATAGAAAAAATTTTAGATGGAGGTTCTGGATTATTATACAAATAACGAATCGTATTAACTGTAGTATGCGTTCTTAGAAGCGCTCGCCTTCCTTCATCTTTGGAAAAATTATAATTCCATCCTGTGGAGGATGTGACACCGCCATTTTCATGAACATCTGCAATCCTTTCAATCAGATCTTTTTCCTTAATATCAAAGTTTGAAGGATTCTTGCAGTATAACGTGTCTTGCATTTCCCGGGCAGGGTGATCTTGAGGTATGAAAAGCACATCCATGTTCCAGAAACATGATTCAACAAAATCGCCTTTGACTTCCTGGAAGCCCATTTCAAGAAATATCTGTCTGATTTTATGTATTAAATCGACTAGTGGATGAGCCTTGCCTCCGTACTTTGCCGGAGCAAATGCATGAATATCATAAGGTCTTATGTTTTTTCTTTTCCATTCGCCATTTTTGATAACTGTAGAAGTTATCTGGGAAATTTCATCCTTGACTTCAACACCCTTTTGAAGTATTTCCTTTCCTTTTTCAGTAAGAATTATTGAACTGCTAATAATCTCTTTTTCGCCAATTACATGTTTTCTTGATAAAAGCATTCGGTTTTTATCCTTATCAAGTTCAGTATTCGGATTTTTGTTAAGGTACTTAAGAATCTTTTCATCTTCGCTTTCGATTTCTACCGACTCTATTCCCTTATCAGTAATTTCTAAAACAGTTTCACCATCTACCTTTTTGATGTTTGCCCAACCTTTCCTCTTCAACCAACCAATAGCAACCGGAATCTCATTTTTTTCTAAAACATCTGATAAGTTTTTTAAAGATACTTTACCGTTTTTATTAGATATTAGTTGCAATGCCCGTTTTTCTGGAAGGTTTTTTTCCAAAAACCGTTTCCCTTCCTTACCAAGAGAATATACTGTTTTTATGCTTCCTTCAATCTTTGCCAATTTTTTTGATTGAAGCCATGAAGCAGCATTCATAACTTCGACTTCTTGCCGAAATTCGCCATTTTCTAAGACATCTTTTGGCGATGCTTTTCCTCCAAGTTTTTCCAGTGTCAAGAGTACTTTTTTTTCATTTTGTGAAAGTTCCTTGACTACTTTATCGATGTCCATCGGATTCGGAAATCAGCTAACTATGTATTAATATATCGATTGTGGAAAATATCCATTTGGAGAAAATATGTGTTTTTTCTTGTAGGATACTTCTTAAAATATGATCAGACATAAGATTGCTTAAGTAGATGGATAAATCCCCATCAAATATTCTTTGTTAATGCTTTTTACTCTTCGTCAGATTTTCCAGTTTCCTTGTGTTTTTTAATTATATCTTCTATCATCTCAGCATTTTCAGCACTACCTAAAATGATAGGGTTCCCTGTGTTAAATACGGCATTTCTTTTTTCAGCCTTCATAACTGTAAAGGGAACTTCTTCATCCATAGTTGGTTTATCCCCAACGTTGTGTTCATCGGTAACATACCGGAATGGCTTTGGTTTCCTTTTTTCCATATCATCCTTACTCTGCTCCGCCATATCAATCGGTTCATCAATTGGCATTCTACATCACCTCTAAAGCCTTAATCGCTTTTATCTTTTTAATGATTTTGGGACTCACAGACCAGCTTTCATCATATCATGTCATGTCCAGTACTTCGGAAGGTAGCAAAATACAACCTAAATTACACAATTTTGGTGCAGATTTATAACTTCCATCTCCTTATGATTACAAATTCAGTCACACAAAAAGGGTTTGCAGAAATTTACTTTTCGAAGTACTGATGTCTCAATAAAATATTTATGATGCATTTGGATACCACCCATGATAATCCATGATAGAAGCTTCCCATCGTTCACAAGGCATATCATATGCAATAAGAGATGTTGTCTTACCAGCAAAAGAACTAGAAAAAAAAGGCATTGAAATATTACACCTCAACATAGGGGATCCAAACAAATATGATTTTGACACACCCCAACACATGAAAGATGCATTATATGAAGCTGCAAATGAGGGGTACAACGGCTATTCTCTTTCAGAAGGAGATATAGATCTTAGGAATGCAATTGCCGAGAGGGAAAGGAAAAGAAACAATATAAGCTACGATATCAAAGATATCTGCATTACAACAGGCGTAACAGAATCACTTCAAATATTTCTTAACGCCTCGCTTAACCCCCGTGATGAACTTTTGGTACCAGGACCAACGTATCCACAATATAGGCTCATCACACGTTTTAATGGTGCGGAACCAATAGCATATCGATGTCCAGAGGAGGAGAATTGGCAACCAGAGATAGATGACATCCGCAAAAAGATATCGAACAAAACCAAAGGCATAGTTATCATAAATCCTAATAATCCAACAGGTGCATTATACTCAAAAAAGGTCATAAAGGAAATAATTGACATTGCAGGAGAATATGAGGTCCCAATTGTTTCTGATGAAATCTATGATGATTTGACTTTTGACAGTAAACAGTATGCAACTGCAACATTGGCAAAAGATGTCCCAGTCGTAACATTTAACGGCTTTTCAAAAGTATACTTAGTGCCAGGATGGCGTATTGGGCATGTAATGTTTTATCATTCTGGTGAACTTGACCAATTGCAAGACGCATTTATGCGCATAGCCCGATCAAGACTGTGCGCAAATTCGGTCTGTCAACGTGCATGCATCCAAGCATTAAAGGGTCCACAGGATCACATCGAAAAAGCAAATCAAAAATTAAGAGAGCGGCGCGATTTCTCATACAAACGCCTTAATGAAATAGAAGGCATTTCTTCTACAAAGCCAGATGGTGCATTTTATATATTCCCAAAAATTGAAGCCATTGAAGAAGGACCTTGGAAAAATGACAAGGAGTTTGTTTTAGACCTTTTACATGAGGCGCATGTTTTGGTCGTACATGGATCCGGTTTTTGTTCCACATATGGCAAAAATCATTTCAGAGTAGTCATTCTTCCACGAATGGAAATACTAGAGATGGCATTTGATAAGCTGGAAGCATTCATGAAAAAGAGATTGCACTAAAAAACCCCTCCCCAGCCATACCTAAATAAGGAGATGCCACTTGTCATAACCAAATGCATCAAAGGAAAAGTTCCATTCTTTGTACATCTTCTCTTTTATGGTATTGCTCACCTCATATTTGCTTGTCTTAAAAACCGCCTGAGTGAAAGCATAATCTCTAAAGCTTTTTTCAGATGCTCTAAAACCATTGAACATTGCATAAATTCTTTCCAAATTCGACAACGTATGCCGATTTGGCTTGGTTTTTTCTAAATGAAGGTTTTTTGAATGAGAAATCAAGAATTTTAAAGGATATGTTTTTAAACAAATCATTATATCTCCCAACGGGGGTATCGCTATGAAAAAGGAGAATTGTCCTTTTTGTGGACACAGATGGACAAGAAGTACAGTAGAATCGCCAATAACATGCCCCAATTGTCATAGAAAATATTTGAGCAGGGAGGAACTGGTAGAAATGAAAATGAAAAAAGGCAACTCCTCCAAAAAATAGATATCTATATTTAAATTAGTTCTATTTCTCTAGGCCATGTTTCGGCTAGACATATACTCCAAACACGTCCAATGAAATCCAAGGAAAAAAGATTCTGAAGTACGTGCACCCAGTAATTTCCTTTATCAGTCATTATTATTTTATCCTTATAGTTATGAGATAACCCAAATAATTTAAAAAAGACAAGCAGCTTTCCAAAAATTTTGTCAAAATCCTTATCGAATTGCTCTTTAAACTCTCCTTTATCAATCTTTGTTTCGTATATCCTCCAGTAAAGCCAGTGTATCATTTCTTCCTTTTCACTAAAATCTATTGTTAATGCTATTGGCGGCTTCTGTTCCTCCCTTAGATATTTTACATACTCAAGAACATTGAAGACGTTAATGAAAAAAGAATCTGGTATAAGAGACCCTGCCCCAGCACCTAACCCAATGTAATGTGGAATGGTGACAGAGCTGTATTTGTCTACTCCTCTTTTTGTAAATGCCCATACTGAAGTTCGGTCCATCTCTGCACCATAACACAATCTCTCTATGACTCTAAGCATTCTTCTTCTCTCGATAATCCCTGGAAGTCGAGACCCATTTTCTTTAACAACCTGCTTCAATCTTGTATGGGGGAATGTAAATATTGGATATGCAGAAATCTGATCTACATTGAGACTAAGAGCTATTTTGATATCTTCTTCAACATCTGCAATCTTTTGGTCTGGCAACCCAAACATAATATCAATATTAATACATTTGAAATCACCAGTTCTCAGTACTTTTATCGATTTTTTTGCCGTGCTACTAGTATAAGGTCTCCCTATCTTTTTCAAAAAATGATCATTAAAAGATTCTATCCCCATACTAACATTTTTTACCCCGATATCCTTTAAATGTTTTACTGCAGAAGGCGTGATATCGTTTGGATGGGTTTCTGTAGATATATCGCACCTCAAATCAAAGGAATCTCGGATGGTGCTAATGATCTCTTCCAAACCATATCCTATCATTGTTGTCGGTGTCCCACCACCTATATAGAATGAGGTTATCTTCTTTTCTTTCAAGAGAGGACGATAAAACTCTATCTCCTTGATAACTGCATCTTTGTACGCAAGAGCTTTGTTTTTGTCAAATTTTTCTTTAAAATATGGGCAGTAAAGACAAGGCACCCTACAAAAGGGAATATGGAGATATATTCCTAGCCTTTTTACCTCTATTTTATCGATGGCCAAGGCACGCCTTTGTAAAACAAGACCTTTTGATCCTGTCAATATATATTTTATTGTTTGACGGATGGATTTGCTAAGCACAATATTTTTATAGTTTATATTCAATATAAAACTTCCTGTTAAAGAAGCTGTAGATCTGATCAACCAAAACTGCAGATAGTTTACCAGACAAGACAGATAGATTGGTTAATAGATTACCATTTTTCGTAGCGGACAATTTCTCTTAAACTCTTCCTTTTTGTACTGCGGGCAATAATTTTTCTTCCCTTTTCCAATATA